>JBILXN010000186.1:0-4759 GCA_044378425.1 Methylococcaceae bacterium | reverse complement strand
GGTATCGGCTCGCCGAACCTTGCGGAAATTTTCCCTGATACGGTCAAATACCACGATGGTATCGTTCAGAGAGTAACCCATGATCGTGAGGACTGCCGCCAGTACCGTCAGGTCGAAATCCAACTGAAGGACAGCGAAAAATCCCAGGATCATGGTGATGTCGTGGAGTGTCGCAAGGATGGCACCCAGCGAGAAACGGTACTCGAAACGCCAGCCGACATAGACGAGGATACAGAGTGTGGCTGCAATCAGGGCGATCAGACTGCCTTCGACCAAATCGTCACCCACTTGCGGGCCAACGAACTCTACCCGTCGGATGTCAGGTAGGTCTGCCGGGTTTTTGCCAAGTGCCACTATGACCTTGCTGCGAAGATCGGCCCCGCTGCTACCTTCGTGCGGTGACAGTCGGATCAGCACATCATGCGATGTGCCGAAGTTCTGCACGGTCGGATTGTTGAAGCCAGCAGCCTCAAGGTCACCGCGAATCCCGTTGATGTCCGCGGTATTCTTGTAACTCACTTCGATGACTGTCCCGCCGGTGAAGTCAATGGCGAAATTAAGACCGTTCCATGCCAATGCCGCAATGGCGACGAGGCTCAGGCTGAGGGACAGCACGACGGCCACTCCCCGCTTGCTCATGAAATCGATACGGTACTGAATGTTACTGATGTTTGCTTGTGCCAAGGGCTTATCCTCCTTTTCGGTATTCGCCACTAAATCCACAGTTTGCTGACACGTCTTTGTCCGTAGATGAAATTAACCATCATGCGGGTGCAGCTTACGGCCGTGAAGAGTGACGTTATGATGCCGATGGTCAAGGTGACGGCAAATCCTTTTACAGGGCCGGAACCTATGCCGAACAGCATGATGGCTGCAATCAGGTTGGTGACGTGGGAGTCCCAGATCGTGGCAAAGGCGCGATCAAAACCGGCATAGATCGCCGATTGGGGTGAAGCGCCGTTGCGGAATTCCTCCTTGATGCGCTCATAGATCAGTACGTTGGCATCGACTGCCATACCCACAGTCAGGGTGATACCGGCAATACCTGGCAGGGTGAGGGTGGCTTGCAGGGCCGACAGTATGGCGAGGATAAGCGCGACGTTGAACATCAGGGTCAGGTTGGCGACGATGCCGAAGACCTTGTAGTAGCCCAGCATGACCAGTGCTACCAGAGCAAAGCCGATCATGAAGGAGCGCAGACCTTGATTGATGTTGTCTTTGCCAAGGCTTGGACCGACCGTGCGTTCCTCGACGATATCGACCGGTGCGGCCAGAGCGCCGGCCCTCAGCAGAAGGGCAAGATTCCGGGCTTCTTCAGTGTTATCCAGTCCGCTGATCTGAAAACGCTTGCTGAAACGGTCGCGTATCGTCGCAATGTTGATGACTTCTTCTACAGTCTTCTTGGAAGTGACCTTCTGGCCACCTATCTCCCTGGTTTCATTCTTGTTTTCGATATAAACGACGGCCATGGCCTTGTTTATGTTATCGCGGGTGGTATCGGCCATTTTGCGGGCACCCGGACCATTCAGGGTAATGAACACGGCGGCAGAGCCGGATTGTTGTTCAAGCCCAGAAGATGCATCGACGATCTGGTCACCGGTCACGATAATTTTACGCTGAAGTAGCACAGGGCGGCCCTGGCGATCTTTATAGAGTCGGGAACCAATCGGGGTTCTGCTTTCGTCCGTGGGGGTAGGGTGATCGCCGTCCACCAGACGAAACTCCAACGTTGCGGTTGCGCCTAGAATTTCCTTTGCTCTTGCAGTGTCCTGGACGCCGGGTAACTGAACAACAATGCGGTCTTCACCCTGCTGCTGAATGACGGGTTCGGCGACGCCGAGTTCGTTGACCCGGTTACGCAGTGTTGTGATGTTTTGGGCTACTGCCAGACGGCGGGTTTCACGAGTTTCTACCTCGCTTAGTTTTGCGGTCAGGCTGTTCTGATCGGTGCTGATAACCAGACTGCGAATCTCGCGTTTGATGGTGGTTTCAGCCTGGCCCAGAGCTGCGCTGTCCTGGAATTTGACTTCAATGGCGTGGTTATTGCGATCAACCGAGACATACCGAATTTTGCTTTCCCGCAGAAGTGAACGAATGTCTTCTGCATAGCGCTCTTCAGCCTGCTTGATCGCCGCTTCCATATCGACCTGCATCATGAAGTGCACGCCACCGCGCAAATCGAGACCCAGGTACATGGGGGCAGCACCGATGGCGCGAAGCCAGGACGGGGTTGCCGGAGCAAGGTTGAGGGCCACGACAAATCGGTTACCGAAAACGTTGCCAAGCGTCTCAGATGCCTTGAGCTGGACATCAGTGTCTTCAAATCTGAGGAGCAGTCGCTTGTCGGACAGCTCGACCGATTTGGCCTTGAGACCGGCATCGGCAAGCGCCTTCACCGACTTCTCAACCAAGGCCTGGTCAAGTATTTCACCCCGGCTGGGGGATAACTGTACGGAGGGATCCTCGCCGAAGAAGTTAGGCAGTGAATAGGTCACTGCCATGGCAAGAATCGATATGATCAGGATGTTTTTCCAAAGCGGAAAATGATTTCGCATGATGACTGCCTTTTAGCTCGACGTCCGATGTGTCAGCAGGGATTACCGGGCCCTGGATTAGGCCTTATCGCCTTTTTTCTTGCTGGTTGTTTTGAAAGTGCCGCGTGGTACAACCGAGGCGATGGCACTTCGTTGCACATGAACCTGTACCGTATCGGCCAGTTCGACCAGTGCGAAGTTATCGTCGAGGTCAATGATTTTGCCCAAAAGCCCACCTGTAGTAATGATTTCGGTGCCTTTGTTGAGTGACTCGACCATTTTCTTGTGTTCCTTGGTTTTGCGCTGTTGCGGCACAATAAACAGGAAGAAGAACGCGGCCATGATGCCGAGCGGTAGGATCAGGCCAACAAAACCGGGATCCTGTGCGGCGGCGGGTGCTGCCTCGGCTAAAGCGTCAGAGATGAAAAAACCCATGTTAGTTGTCCTCAGGCTGGGGCGTTAAAATCCGGGATTATGCCACAAAAGTAGGGTCGGAATTCCGGCTGGAATAGAAGTGATGGATGAACGTGTCCAGACTGGCTGATGCGATGGCGTCTCTGAGACCCGACATCAGTTCCTGATAATAATGAAGATTGTGGATGGTGTTCAGGCGTGCGCCAAGTATTTCGCCGCACTTGTCAAGATGTCTTAAATACGCGCGGCTATAGTGGCGGCAGGTGTAACAGAGGCACGCTTCGTCCAGCGGTCGGGTGTCGTGTTGGTAGATGCTGTTACGAATGCGTAGTGTGCCGTTGCGGGTAAAGATGTGGCCGTTTCTGGCGTTCCGCGTGGGCATCACGCAGTCGAACATGTCAATACCGACGCGCACTGCTTCAACTATATCTTCGGGGGTTCCTACGCCCATCAGGTAGCGTGGCTTGTCTCTCGGCATAACCGGCAGCAAAGTATCCAGCACTCTGGCCCGGTCATCCTTGGGTTCACCTACAGAGAGCCCGCCTATTGCGTAGCCATCGAAACCGATGTTTTGCAGTCCGGCGATGGACTCCAGGCGCAAGTCACTGTAAACCCCACCCTGAACAATGCCGAACAGGGCCGCTGGGCTGTCGCCATGCGCTACCCGACTTCTCTCTGCCCAGCGCAGTGATAATTGCATGGAGTCTCGTGCCTGCTCATACGTAGCAGGGAAGGGCGTGCATTCATCAAAGATCATGACGATGTCAGAGCCCAGTGCGCGCTGGACGGCCATTGAGTCCTCCGGGCCGAGGAATACGACGTCGCCATCAATCGGTGATTTGAATTGCACTCCCGCCTCACTAATCTTGCGCATGGCACCCAGGCTGAAAACCTGAAAGCCACCTGAATCGGTGAGGATTGGACGTTCCCAGTGCATGAAACCATGTAGGTCGCCATGTTGACGAATGATCTCGGTTCCAGGCCTCAGCATAAGGTGGAAGGTATTGCCCAGAATGATTTCGGCACCAAGGGTCACAAGTTCCTCGGGCGTCATGGCCTTAACAGTGCCATAAGTGCCCACGGGCATAAATGCGGGGGTCTGAACATTGCCGCGGGCGAAACGGAGTTGGCCCCGTCGGGCAGCGCCGTCTGTGCTGAACAGGCTGAATTCCATGTTATCTCTCGGGCTTCAAGGCAAGGCCAAGCAGGCCCTCAAAGAATGGGAAGATTTTGTCTCTTATTGGCTGGTCCATTGAGGGTCGATGCCGCAATGCGGGCAGGCCTTACGCGAGGAGGCAGGACGCGCTCATGATGTGCCCGCCTAGATGGCGGCTTCAACATTGGCATATGGCGGAAGCGGTGAGATTCGAACTCACGGAGGGGATAAACCCTCGCTGGTTTTCAAGACCAGTGCCTTAAACCACTCGGCCACACTTCCTAGTGTTTTTTGCTAAGTCCATCGACCACGGGCCGATGTATTTAGCGAGGTTACTTACGATCATAGCCGGTATTCAAGTACCTGCTGGGTCGGCAGAGCAGGGTTACGCCCTTTGTGACCGGGGCAAATCTTATACGATTCCGCGTCGGTATGCCAGATCTGTATCGTCTTGAATCAGGATACATAACCGAAAGTGGTCTCCTTCGCGCTGCACAAGGACTGTGAGGCCCCTGTCAAATTGCCATTTTTCTCTTGTTAGCCTGGTGTTTGTCTGAAATAATTTTTGGGTCTGTCGTGTCTTTGTCGATGTGCGCTTTGGCTCGACAGTTACGGTAATCTGCCCTAACTCTTAGAAATTGTGAGAAAAACCATG
>JBILXN010000185.1:0-4801 GCA_044378425.1 Methylococcaceae bacterium | reverse complement strand
CTCAATCAACCCCACGGCCAAGGCGCTCATGCCCAACGTCCCGGTCATGAACAGTGGCAACAGGCTGTGTATCATCTCCGACGATACATCCATCAACAGACTGACGAAGCCCAACACCCAAATGGCGCGGGGGATCTGTCTCAGCACGCGGGTTTGACCGGTTTCCAAAGATCTACGCACCTTCACACTCCTGTTCCAAACAATCGATCAAAAGCCCCAATTTAGGCCCGGCCATAGCCTATAGACTATAATCACCGGGGTTCAGGCGCCCTCTATTTTGGCAGTGTCTGACACCTAGCACCCATGCATCAGAATTCCGGCCCGATCGCTGTATCACCCAGTTGTCCGGTCGTGTACCCCGACCAGACCCGTCACCAGCACGATTTTCATATGCGCGTAAACCTCAAAACTCTGGGCTGCCGACTGAACGAGGCCGAACTGGAAACCTGGGCTCGGCAGTTCCAAAACGAAGGCCACAGCATCGTCAGCGATGCCGAGGACGCCGATCTGCTCGTCTTCAATTCCTGCGCCGTCACTCAGGACGCCGTTCGCAAGTCACGCAACCTCTTGCGCAAAGCGGCGAGGGAAAATCCTGAGGCAAAACTTGTCGTGAGCGGCTGCTACGCCACCCTCAACCGTGAGGAGGCCGAAACCCTTGGGGTCGATTTGGTGGTGGCCAATGCCGACAAACAGAACCTGGTGAACATCACTCGGCGCGAGCTGGCACTGGACACCATGCCCGCAGCGTCAACCATACCGGGAGAATCCGCCCTGTTCCGCATGGGACGGCACCGGGCTTTTATCAAGGTTCAGGACGGCTGCCGCTATCGCTGCACCTACTGCATCGTCACTGTGGCGCGGGGCGAGGAACAGAGCCGAAGCGGGGCCGAAATTATAGAAGAAATCAACGCGCTACACCGGCAAGGCATACAGGAAGCGGTACTGACCGGCGTCCATCTGGGCGGCTATGGCAGCGATAACGGCAGCAATCTCTGCAGCCTGATCCACCAGATTCTGGAGCAGACCGATATTCCAAGATTGCGACTGGGCTCACTGGAACCTTGGGATATTCCCGACTCGTTTGTCGAACTGTTCGAGAGCGCCCGCCTGATGCCCCACCTGCATCTGCCGTTGCAAAGCGGTTCCGACGCCACACTCAAACGCATGGCGCGCCGCTGCCGGACCGCTGAATTTGCCGAATTGACCGACCGTCTGCGCCGACACATCCCCGATATCAACATCACTACCGACCTGATCGTCGGATTTCCCGGCGAAACCGAGACCGAGTGGGCGGATACCCTGGCTTATGTTGAGGGTATGGACTTCGGCAACATCCACATCTTCAGCTTTTCCCCCCGTGCCGGAACCGCCGCCGCCAGCCTGCCCAACCCGATCCCCGGCGATATCAAAAAAGCCCGCAGCCGTAGCCTGCATGCGCTGGCCGAGCGCCAGAAACTGGCTCTGTGGACACGGCACCTGGGGCGGGTTCATCCCGTGCTTTGGGAAGGTGCCCGTCCACTGGGGGACGGACGTTACACACTGCACGGCTATACCCCCCAGTACCTGAAAGTCGGCATGGTGACTACTGATCCTGCCGCCCTCAGCTACCGGGTGACACCTGCCCAGCTGGTAGAGATTGCGCCGGACGGTGACTTCATTATGGCGGAGTCCACAGCGACTTGAAGCCCGTCTCAACACCCAAATCCCTGCTCAGCGCGCTGGCCTCCATCGGCTGCCTGCTCTTGATCTGGCAGATGGTGGCGGCCAGTGCCGCTTCCGCCCTGCTGCCGACACCGGCCACTGTCTTTGCTGTCATGGCCCACGACGTGGGCTCCGGCCAGTTACCCTACCATCTGGGCGTGACGCTGGCGCGACTGGCTGTCAGTTTCCTCCTGTCGATGAGCATAGGGACTGCCATGGGCATCGCACTGGGTCGCCATAGTGCGCTGGACCGCTTTTTCGACAGCTGGCTGGTGATCTTCCTCAACATTCCGGCACTGGTCACCATTATTCTCTGCTATATCTGGTTGGGTCTGATCGAAAGTGCCGCCATCGCCGCCGTTGTCATCAATAAACTGCCGAACGTGATCGTCACCATTCGCGAAGGCACCCGCAACCTCGACCGCAACCTGCTGGAAATGGCCGAGGTTTATCGCTTTGGCCGACTGAAAACCCTCCGGCACGTGATCTGGCCGCAGCTCTTCCCCTTCGTGCTCACCGCGGCGCGTACCGGTCTGGCACTGATCTGGAAAATCATTCTGGTGGTCGAGTTGCTGGGACGCAGCAACGGCATGGGCTATCAACTGCATCTCTTTTTCCAGATGTTTGATGTCGCCGGCATTCTGGCGTACTCCATTGCCTTCGTGATCATCGTCCAACTCATCGAGTGGACGTTACTAAGACCGCTAGACCGTATGGCGAGGAATTGGCGCCGATGACCGCACTGCAGATAGACATCACCCGCAAACGCTTCCCCGACCCTGACAAGGCTAGCGGCAAAACGGTGATTGAGGGGCTGCACCTCAGCGTACAGCATGGCGAATTCGTCTGTCTGGTCGGGCCATCGGGTTGCGGCAAAACCAGTCTGCTGAACCTGCTGGCGGGACTGGATACCGACTTTGAGGGCACGATAGACGCCGGCATGCCCAACGGCAAACCCCCTCGGCTTGGCTATGTATTCCAGAATCCGAGGCTGCTGCCGTGGCGAACGGTAGACCAGAATATCCGGCTGGCTTTGCCACAAGACCACGATCCCGCCTACATCGACCATCTTTTTGCGCGGGTGGGTCTGAGTGAGTCGCGTTCGGTCTATCCCGAACGCCTGTCGGTGGGTATGAGCCGACGGGCCGCCCTGGTGCGCGCATTTGCCATTCAGCCGGAAATATTGCTAATGGACGAGCCCTTTGTCTCGCTGGATCCACCCACCGGACGGCGCATGCGGGAACTGCTGCTGAATCTGTGGCTAGAGCAGTCGCAGACGGTATTTTTCGTCACTCACGACCTGCGCGAAGCGATAGAACTGGGCGACCGGCTCGTCTTCCTGTCGGCGTCACCTTGCCGGTTGATCTGCGATATTCGCATCGATACACCACAAGCGCTGCGGAATGAGGCGATGATAGAAAACTTCCGCCTCGGCCTGGAGCAGAATTATCCGGCTATCGCCAGCCTGCTCTGACGTTCTGGCCGCAGTTTACCCCGCGCTAACAGCCAGACAACACGCCTAGCACTTCCTGATAAACCCCAAGATTTCCGTCTATCATCAAATCGGCGGAAAATTCAGTGTCTACCAGCGATCTGCCCGCCTCCCCCATCCGGCGAGCCAGCGTCTCATCCGTCAACAGTCTGGCAATGGCTCCAGCCAGAGCCGCAGCGTCCCCTGGCGGCACCAGCAGGCCCGTGAGCTGATCACGCACTGCTTCGGGAATGCCGCCTACGGCTGAGGCAATAACCGGGACGCCGGAACTGGAAGCCTGCAGCAGGGATACCCCCAACCCTTCCATGAAGGCGGGATGCACGACCATGCTCAGACAAGGCAGAATCCGCGGCAAATCATCCCTGAACCCGGCCAGCCGCACCGCAGTGGTGAGACCTCGCCGGTTGATATCAGCCCCAAGCTCCGAGGCCAGAGGGCCTTTTCCAAAAAATAGCACCTGCAACCCGGGCCATTGCGCCAGCAGTTCCGGCATGGCATCAAGCAACACTCGATGCCCCTTACGCTCAATCAACTGTGCGACCACGCCGATCACAGGCACCCCGGGCTGCAGAGCAAATTCGCGGCAAAACCATTCGCTATCCGCAGCCTGACGATAGGGACTGGCGTCGATGGCATCGCGAACGCAGCGCAGTTTTCCGGGTGGGAGCCCCTCACTCAGCAACACCTTGCTGATACCATCAGAAATGGCAATGACCCTATCGTGCAGCTTGTATTTGAGCGCCACCATCAGCCGACTTTCGGGATTATCCAGACGGCGGGAATGAACAACCGGCACTCCTGCCAGTCGGGCGGCAATGCCACCCATGACATCCGCACCTATCCGGCTGTGCAAATGGACAATATCGGGCCTGGTCCGGCGGATGACGCGATAAAGCCGTCCGATCAGGCCCACATCAAGATCGCCCGCCATTGGCATGCCATGAATCTCGGCAAAGGGCCCGGCTGCTATGCTGAGCGGGCTGTCGGCACGGCAGACCACCGCATTGCTGATCCCTCGCGCCTGTAAACCTTCGATCAGCAGCAGGATCTGGTGTGCACCGCCGTAAAGATTGCGGCCCCCTTCAACATGCAGGACTTTCACGCGCTTCTCGCTGTATGTAATGAACGAATACCCACAAAGCACAAGAGCGGAGTGCCGGTCCGGCGTCCGCTCTTGTGTATCTTGGCCAAATCCCGCCGGATCGTCCGGGGGGCAGGTTAGGTCGCGGAATTACTGAACCAGTGCCAGCAGCACACCCGCCGCTACCGCCGAACCAATCACGCCCGCAACATTCGGGCCCATGGCATGCATGAGCAGGAAGTTGTGAGGATTGGATTCCTGCCCCACTTTGTTGGCTACCCGCGCCGACATTGGTACGGCGGACACACCGGCAGCACCAATCAGGGGGTTGATTTTGTTGGCGGGCGAAATAACGTTCATGAGCTTGGCCATCAGCACACCAGACGCCGTACCGAAACTAAAGGCCATGGCGCCCAAAACCAGGATGCCAAGCGTTTCGGGCCTCAGGAACTGGTCGGCACTCAGTTTGGAGCCCACCGAAAGCCCAAGGAAAATGGTGACGACGTTGATCAGTTCGTTCTGGGCTG
>JBILXN010000184.1:0-4818 GCA_044378425.1 Methylococcaceae bacterium | reverse complement strand
CTACCGGTATCCTCTTGGTCGTCTTGTTTGGTATACATCCTCCTGCTTGCTAGCGTGTTATGCCTCAAACACAAGTCTTCTGACGGGCTACACCTCGCCAAACCCACGTCAAATCTCAATCCCAGCGCAAAAGCCTAGTTAACGAATTCGGCTTTTCAAAGTCTCAGCAAAGCGGCTTCGGCGACCAACCCGGGCCCGAATCCTAGCAGCACACAGGGTCCCTTCATACCTGCTCTTCTAAGTTTTTCCATAATGAACCAGATGGTGGCTGAGGACATGTTGCCATGTTCGCGCAAGACTGAGAGAGAGGGGCTGAGGGCCTCGTCATCTAGGCCAAGTGCCTGAGTGACGGCATTCAGTATGCGCGGTCCGCCGGGATGTACCACCCAAGCGCCAACGTTGGTCAGATCAAGATCATTTTCCAGTAGCCATGCCTCAAGCCAAGGTCTTAAACCATTTCTGATGAGACCTGGAACCCGCGCTGAAAGATGCATCTTGAAACCATGATCGCCAATGATCCAACTCATCTCGTCTTTACCGCCCCCTAGGAGATGGGAAGCCATGGACACAATCTCCGGTCCTTCGGTTCGGGCTTTGCCGATTACGACGGCACCGGCACCATCAGCAAATAGAGCGTTCGCCGTGATTTGCCCGGGGTCGAGGCTATATTGAAAATGTAGGCTGCAGAGTTCGGTTGAACATACGAGTACACGTGCTGTGGGGTCAGATGCGACGATCGCTGTAGCCAGCTGAAGGCCATTGAAGCTCCCATGGCAACCCATGAAACCAATACAGAATCGTTGGATATTTGGCGAAAGACCAAGTCTTTGAATTAATGCATAGTCAAGTCCGGGTGCAAAAAAGCCGGTACAGCTCACCACAACAAGGTGAGTCAAAGTGGCGTGATCCAGCCCACCAAAGGACTCCTTTGCGTCTTCGATGGCCGCGAGGCATGCGGCCTCCGCAAGTGATGGCGCGTGCGCCTCATATCGCTCCATGCGAATGGCGGTAGTTGGACCCATCCATTGCCCTGGGTCCGAACGTGGCCGATAGAAACCTTCCAAGCCACTAGGCCCATCTGGTCCAATGGGGGGGGTTAAAAGAACGCTACCTCGGGTGGCGACGCCAGTGCGGCGATAGAGTATTTCCACCCGACGTGCTGCATCCCCCGTTAATTCGAGGCATTGGGTTGCCACGCGAGCGGCTTCTGGCTGGGAGAGACGTCCCTCTGGCGCTGCAGTACCCAAACCTAGGAGAGCGGCTTTCATCGGCTTGGCACTGGTCGCATTGAGGAACCTTCCCATGGGCTGTTTATAGCTCTGATCATTGGGCTTGCCAGCTTGGGCGCCGCGCCCAGTAATCGGACACCAAGGCGAGTTAAGGCTGGGCGCCTGAGTAGGTTGGTCGTTAACGCGCACCATCGCTGTCGGGTTGCAATGAGTTCGTGGTATGTGCGATCCCAGCCCATAACGTTCCTGCCGAAATCTATCTGAGCAATGGCTGCGGGCAGGTATTGAGCCGCTGCCCGACCACCTCGTAGTGCCCAGGCCATGCCCTCACCGGTGAACGGCTCAATGTATCCTGCGGCATCGCCAACCATAAATACCCGCTCTACGTTAAGTGGACGACGAGTGCTACGAAGACGAGGACTACCGTGAAAACGAGCTGAGGCCAGTCCATTTGGAACTGTCCAATTGTTGGCTTCCAGTATTTTGGCTACGGCAGTATGGGGCGAATGACAGGCTTTCAACCAGCGGCCACTAACGGCAGCAGCGATGTGCAATCCCTCTCCCTCATGATTGACGAGACCCACATAACCACCCGAATGGCAGGCCATATGGATCGCGCTGCTCGTATAACCCGATCCCATCATCGATTCAGTGGATAAACCGATATAAGGCTCGCCCCGTTGATGTACACGAACTTCTGGGAGGCTCCCAGAGTAGCCTCCAGCTAGCCCGTCTGCTGCGACAATCCAACGGGCCTCTATCAAAATATGATGACCCTTGTGCCGCAGGTTGATCTGACGACTCTCGTGTCCCAAACCGGCATCTGCAGCATGTGTTGCGGGCATAAACTTCGCACCTGCAGCGATTGCCTCGCGAACCAATGCGGAGTCGAATTGATGACGAGAGATCGCGTAGCCAACAGGCAATTCAATTCGCGCTTCGGGTCCCATGGCGCCAAGATGGAACTGTCTTAGTTGAATCCCCCTTAGCCTGAGCGGCAAATCTTCGAGGCCAACTGCCGAGAGTTCGCTCAGTGCCGCCCCATTGAGACATCCACCGCAGACCTTGTCACGAGGGAATACGCTACGGTCGACCAGTAGGGTTTGAAGGCCAAGACGGGCACTGACCAAGGCCGCCATGGCCCCGGCAGGGCCTGCGCCCACAACAACCGCATCCCAGCGGGTACCGCTGATGTTTGCCCAGTCCAAATTAGGACCTAGCGGGGAGTTTTGGTCCATGTCCACTGAAATCGGCAAGGAAAACGTCTTTCCGGTCGGGTTCCATGGAGACCCGCCGCTTTCAGCAACAGGCTGGTTTCCTCCAATGTGAAGCTAGCGCAGACTGAGCGATCGCTATCTTTATGAACGACAGGGGAACGGCTAACCAAGCGAGATCCGAGCCAAACCAGCAGGCGATTTAGGTGAGAACGTTCCAGATCATTTACGATGATTCCTTGTGATGCAGCCTCGGCCATGGATCTCACCAACGCCACCACCTGATCATCAGGCAAGTGATGAAGGAAAAGAGAACAGGTGATCCAGTCTGCGGGCGGAATGAGACCGAGTGTTACATCGAGGCAAGTCCACTCCACGGCTACGCCATGTCGATCTGCCAGAGTGCGGGCAGAAGTGAGAGCAACTGGGCTTCGATCAATGCCAATCAGTGATAGCGGTATACCCAGCTTTCGAGCCCTGAGACCCAGATAAACCGGAAGATCCCCTCCACCGGTCGCCAAGTCCAGTATTCGTAGGGGGCGAGAGTCAACGCCATCAAAGGCACCTGCGTTTCGTAACCCATTCCATACGGAAGGAGCACTGAAGCTGATCTGATTGAGTCGCGCCAAACCCGCCAAGGCTAATTGATGGGCATCGGGTTGAAGTCCGGCGTCATCCATCTCCTCCGGCTCGAGGTGGCGGTATTGCATGGGGTCACATTTTCCTTTCAGTCAACCGAGAGCTGCAGCATAGAGAAGGCAGTTTTCATGTGTTTAGTAGCGTTGTCGACCATTAGATACATCTGGGTTCAGTATAGCTCATCTGAAGCCCACCAGAACGATCAGTTCAAATCGGTCCAAAAATACTGTTGATTAACATCCAAAAAAGGTAGCCTGGATCAATGACCCTAGGATTTGTGATCTTCACCATCCGCTGGATTAGACTGGACTCTACCAGGGTGAGGTAGCTTTTCCCGGATCTACAGGCGCGGCCAACAACTGCCTTTGGCTATCGTTATGCCCCAACCACACAATCAGGAAACCCTGTATCGTGACAGGGATTTGATTATGCCAATGACAATGGGTGGCCATGCTCATTAGTTTTCACTGAATATCGCATGGACTCAACCATGTTTTAAGCATAGTTAAGCTGCGGCAGAATTATCTGGGGGTATTGGATTTGGCAGTTGTGGCCTTATTGATCATGTTGCCAGAGACGGGGGATTCAACGTTCCCCCCTGTTAAACAAGATAACTATCGGCTCCGTTGAACTCACCATTCCGCCCGTTCCGCCCAGAAGACATTATTCGTGGATTCTAAATCACATACCGAGGGAAACTTAGAGTTTAGAGAGGATACCATATGCCTGTCCCTATAATACTTTTAGCGTTTACTGTCTTAACGACCTATCAATTGCAGCGGCCCACCCATGCAGGGGCATGACGTTGCATCTATAACGTCACCCCATCAGAATGATGCGAAAAAACCATCTATGTGCGTGCGTGACTGCCGTACCATTGACCATATTTTAGATACGGAGCACCCGGAGGAAACACTACTTCTAATGTTTATTTTTTGAAAAGCATTAACTGAGGCTCACCTAGTCTACGATGGAAAATGGATCGAGCAATCTCCCTACAAACCAACATCACAAACCAGCATCATACCTCAGGAACGTCACGCCAAAATTTACAGGGAATAAGCTTGTCCAGAATATCGAATCAGAATTGACGCACTGACGATTTACTGAAACTAGAAGTTAGAATACTCAAGTCACCGCCCAAAAAGATTTATTTTATACTAAAGGTAAAGCAATCAAACAACGATTTGAATATCACCATATGCCAAGGCTGGATGATTGACTATACCAATCACTGCAACCTGAACAGCAGCACTACCACCTTGACCATCAGCGTCATAATACACAACACCGGTTGAAGTGTCGTAGACAATACGGTCATCAGCATCGTGAGCAACTGTGACATTAGCGCCCGACCAAAACTGCGTTGAACTCAAATTACCAACTTGCACACCCAACCCCGTAAATACTGCCTTACTGAACTGCAGTTTATCGCTACCGGATAAGAAATCGGTAATGGTGTCTTTATTGGTAGTCGCATTGGCGGCAGAATTGAACACAAAGACGTCACTGCCTAATCCACCTGTCAGATTATCGTTACCTCCGCCCCCTACCAAGGCGTCATTACCTAATCCACCGACTAATGTATCGTTACCAGTCCCACCAAGTAATTTGTCTGCCAAGCCAGAGCCTGTCAAAGTGGTTGCCACGCCTGAATTAGTGACATTGAATCCATTAGTCCCAGCAGTTACTAAAGCAAGATTTACCGCAAAGCCGGCAGTACTGATATTTACGGT
>JBILXN010000183.1:0-4957 GCA_044378425.1 Methylococcaceae bacterium | reverse complement strand
TAAAAACAGGCCGCTTGCTCCTCTAGTGACACAATGGATGTGAAGTTCAGATATCAAACCATTAACCGTGGCCACCCGCTCAAGCGTAAGTTTGGACCATACAGATTGAGGCTGCATTAGTGAAGGAAAGCGTTTCGATCGCAGATAAGACTCCCGCACACCGAGGCAAAACCGCAAAGATTTTCGGCAACTGCCTGTTAGGGAGTGCAATCATAGTCTTAAGTGTCGTTGCCGGTCGCCATGCCCTGCCATTTGGAATTGAAATGCCGAACTTCATCCGAGGTGACGGCAACACATCCGTTGATCCTCACGCCGACATTGAGGTTAGCGGAATCGGATTGGGTACGCGCCTGAGACATGCTGAGTTGACGGATGAAAGCGGGCATATTCTGGCCGAGGTAAACCATCAGACGCACTTCAGACCAACCGTGGGGCTTGAATTCGGTAGGCGATATCAAATCAAGGTTGATGCAGAGAGGCTGTGGCTTGGCCAACAGGAAAACCGTGTAGCGCAGTTTACTACCGTAACCCAACCCCGAATTGAGAGCCCTCTGAGACAGGAACTCGCACCCGATGGCACGATATCCCTAAAGTTCTCGGAACCCGTGGGCCAAATCAGCACAACAGGCGACCTCCCGCTGCACATCCAGCCCGACTCAAAAAAGTCAGACTTCAAGCTGATCGCCACACAGGGAAGCTATACCCAGGGCCGAACATACGACATCGCCGTGGATTGGAAAACCGTCACAGGGGTTCCGCTCGCCCCCTTCAAACTGGAGATCAGCACCGCCCCGGCGCTGAAGGCTCAGGTCATGACCAGCGGGATGACGAACCTCGGAT
The DNA here is from genome assembly GCA_044378425.1 of Methylococcaceae bacterium. Taxonomy (GTDB): domain Bacteria; phylum Pseudomonadota; class Gammaproteobacteria; order Methylococcales; family Methylococcaceae; genus UBA6136. The sequence continues at coordinate 4,117 of JBILXN010000183.1, read as the reverse complement.
TAGCCATGCCCGTGCAGATAGATTTCAGCGAACCACTCAGCGAACGCGAAAAGGTATCTCAAGCCATTTCAATCCGCACAGCCGACGGCGATGAGATTAGCGGCAAATGGCTCTGGTACGGCAAGCAACGCCTACAATTCTCCCCTCAACCAGGCTGGCCCGCTTCGAGCAAAATCACGGTGAGTCTGGACCCTGCCGGACTAAAAACTGCGAAAGGTGGCTTTTTAAGCGGCCCGGTCAACGCAAGCTTCAGCACCGGCAGTGATCGGCGCATTGAGGTTTACCTCGACCGGCAACGAGTTGAAGTATTCGAGAACGGCGAGATGATCAAAACCCTGAAGGCCAGCACCGGAAAATCAAAAACCCCAACGGTCACGGGTAACTTTTACATCTATGCGCGCTTCCCCACCAAAACCATGAAAAGCACGGGACTTAAACCCGGGGAAAAAGGCTATTACGAAGTCAAGGATGTGCCCTATGCCCAATACTTTCATGAGGGCTACGCTTTCCATGGCGCATTCTGGCACAACAACTTCGGGCGCCCCGCCAGCCACGGTTGCGTCAATCTGGCAACGCGCAAGAAAAATGAGCGGCAGGGCGTAAATGAAGATGCTGGCTGGCTCTATCAATGGGCATCCTTGGGGGTCCCCGTGATCGTTCATCGCACGAGTCGGACTGACGACACAGTCGCAGCCACCGAATAGCCACCACCCGTTTGCTTCAGCTTGACCCACAATCATCAGCCAGATAAACAGCACGCGTTCCACCCGCGAAATCTCACCCACATCCATCGGGACTAAATCCTGAGCGCACACATTATAAAATCAACCGCTATAGTTGGCGGAATGACTCTGATCTCCCGGATCTTCGGCTTCATCCGAGACATGGTGATTGCGAGCCAGTTTGGCGCTACAGCGAGTACGGATGCCTTTTTTGTGGCCTTCAAGATCCCCAACCTGTTGCGCCGCCTCTTCGCTGAAGGGGCATTCTCCCAAAGCTTCATACCTGTATTGTCAGCACTGAAGGAGAGCGGACAACGGAATCAGGTAAAGGACTTTATCGATCAGATGACCGGAAGTTTCGCGCTGATCCTCAGCGTAATTACCGGACTCGGAATGGTGATGTCACCTCTGCTGATCATGGGATTTGCACCGGGTTTCAACCTGCATCCTGAACAATACGGGTTGAGCGTAGACATGTTGCGCATCACCTTCCCTTACCTTTTTTTCATCTGCCTCACCGCACTGTCCGGCGGCATACTGAACACGTGGAACCACTTCGCGATACCGGCTATCACGCCGATATTGCTTAACCTTACCCTAATTACGGCGAGTATCTGGCTGGCCCCGCACCTGGAACGCCCCATCACAGCACTGGCATGGGCAGTCGTGATTGCCGGCGCATTGCAACTCGGCCTGCAGATACCATCACTGCAGCGACTTAATCTTTTACCGAGACCGAGAATTGACTTCAGAAATCGTGGCGTGAAACGAGTACTGCGCCTCATGGTGCCAGCCATGGCCGGCGCATCGATTGGGCAAATAAATTTGATGGTGAGCGCCATGATGGCCTCACTACTCGCGACTGGGAGCATCTCATGGCTATATTACGCCGACCGTCTGATGGAATTCCCACTGGGAGTTTTTGGAGTCGGCATCGGCACCGTCATCCTGCCGCACCTCTCCAGAATCCACACCAAACCTCACCATCAAGCCTTTTCGAGCACACTGGGTTGGGCACTTCGCTGGGTGAGCTTGATCGGCTTTCCTGCCAGTATCGGAATGTTCGTGCTTTCCCGACCGCTAATCTACACCCTGTTTCAACGCAATGAATTCAGCTTGTTGGATGCCCAGATGGCAGCCCGAAGCTTGATGGCTTACTCTCTGGGACTGATCGGATTTCTGGCTATCAAGGTATTAATACCCGGATTCAGCGCGCGAGAGGATCTCATGACTCCTGCCCGCTATGGCATTTATGCGGTGGGGATTAATTTCGTTCTTAGCCTGCTGCTCGTGGGCGGGGCGGCACCCGACGGGTGGCAGCATGCGGGGCTAGCGCTGGCCGTCTCACTCGCCGCACTGACCAATGCTGCCCTTCTTTACATCAAACTGTTGCGCATAAAGGCCTACACACCGGAACCCGGGCAATGGGCATTTCATGGCCGGGTCTTGCTCGCCGGCACGGCAATGGGCGCACTCTTACTCAACGCTGCCGAGGATTACCCTTGGGAGGTCTGGACAACTGGAGAGCGCGTGTTGCACCTGGCTTTATGTATAAGTCTGGCTGTTGCTATCTACCTTGTTATGCTTTTTTTATTTGGCATGAGATCTCGGCAACTACTCATGGACCCAGTTCACTGACAGTCACACCATGAAACTTTCGCTCGGTCTTCAGTCCATTCATCTGCCTAGCGCAGGATGCGTCGCTACCATCGGTAATTTCGATGGCGTACACCTGGGACATCGAGCTGTCATAGATCGGCTAGCGGAGCAGGGACGTCGGCTAAAACTGCCCGTTTGTGTAGTCCTGTTTGAACCTCAGGCACGCGAATATTTCTCTCCCCATAATGCCCCGCCACGATTGATGCGACTGCGGGATAAGGTCGATCGCCTGGCAGATTTGCCGGTAGATCATGTCCTGATTCTGCGCTTTAACAGGACACTAGCATCCCAGTCACCCCACGCATTCATCCAGAGAATCCTGATTGACGCCCTGAACGTTCGCTATCTCGTAGTTGGCGATGATTTTCGCTTTGGCAAACAACGGGAAGGGAGCTTCACCTTATTACAGGCTGCGGGCCAACAGGCTGGATTTGAAGTGACGGATACCCCATCGGTACTGATTGATGGCTCAAGGGTCAGCAGCACTCTGATTCGGCAAGCCCTCGCCATAGGTGATCTCACCTATGCCGCCCGGTTGCTGGGCAAACCCTACGAAGTGTGCGGACGCATCATTCATGGTCAGAAGCGGGGCCGCACGATAGGTTTTCCGACTGCAAACGTACTCATGCAACGGAAAAACACTCCAGTCAAAGGCGTCTTTGCCGTTACAATGCGGGGTTTGGGTGCCCCCCCCCTGCCGGGGGTCGCAAATGTTGGAAGCAGACCTACTGTAACAGGTAACCAGACCATGTTACTTGAAACCCACCTGCTGGATTTCAGCGGCGATCTGTACGGCAGAAAGGTCGAGGTCGAGTTCCATAGTAAACTGAGAGACGAACGTCGTTTCAGCGATCTTACCGAACTCTCCACCCAGATCGCACAAGACATTAGCGAAGCACGATCGTACTTCGCCCACGAGCATACTGACCCGAGTTTTGACTATGACCGTCGACTATAAAGCCACGCTCAATTTACCTTCTACCGATTTCCCCATGAAGGGGAATCTACCTCAGCGTGAACCGGAACAACTGGCGCGTTGGCAGACGATGGATATCTACGGGAAACTGCGCGCCAAGCGTAAGGGTGGACCAAAGTTCGTGCTGCACGACGGCCCGCCCTATGCGAATGGAGAAATCCATATCGGCCATGCCGTCAACAAAATTCTGAAGGACTTTATCATCAAGAGCAAAGGACTGGCCGGATTTGACGCCCCGTATGTACCGGGTTGGGACTGCCACGGGCTCCCCATCGAACTCATGGTGGAGAAGAAAATTGGCAAAGCTGGCTTCAAGGTACCTGCGGATGCCTTCCGCACTGCCTGCAGAGCCTATGCAGCTAGCCAGGTCAACACTCAGCGAGAGCAGTTTATCCGGCTGGGCGTGATAGGCGACTGGGAGAATCCTTATCTCACTATGGATTTTCGCTTTGAGGCGGATACTATTCGCGCTTTAGGGCGCATCTATGCCAATGGTCACCTGATCAAGGGAGCCAAGCCAGTACATTGGTGTACTGATTGCCGTTCGGCACTGGCGGAAGCTGAAGTCGAATATGAAAACAAGCAATCGCCAGCTATTGATGTACGCTTCCGGGTCACCACAGATGAATCTCTGCTATCCCGGTGCCACAGCCTTCAAGGCCACAGCGGATATGGCCCAATATCAATCGTCATCTGGACCACGACACCTTGGACGTTGCCAGCCAATCAGGCAGTTGCCCTGGGGCCAAATGTGGATTAT
>JBILXN010000259.1:0-2585 GCA_044378425.1 Methylococcaceae bacterium | reverse complement strand
CGTCAAGGAGCGGGCTGTCTGGATGGAGGCGTGTGCCAAAAACAATAAGGAACTGGTAGAGGTCAACGCGACCATGCTGGAGAACTTCCAGAATCAGGGGTTCTGGGAAAGCGTCAAGAATGTCGAACCCCTCACCGGCATTACGACCGTCGCCAAGGAGAGTCTGGCGGAAAAATTCCGCTACAAACTGGATGATCTAAAGGTCACCCAGTGGCAAGACCCCAATTCATCCAAGCCAGCCGTGGATGCTCGTAAATGATTGAGGTGTGATTGAAGCCGGCAAAAAACGTCCGGTTTTGAGCCTCTGCCAGGCGCGGACCTGAACCACCGTTGTTTCCGCCCGTCGGTTCGAAAACAAACTAGAATGAGGTCTGACTGAATTATTCCAGATAAGACCATGCTCAAGCCGACCCTTCAATTTATCGCTTTGCCCCTTTTGATGGTCATTTTGCACGGCTGCGCCGGTTCCGGCTCATCCGGTGGGGCTGGATTCGTAGGGATGGGCGGTATGGGGATGGGTATGCCGATGGGGGGCTGGGGTTACGGCTATAGCGGCAGCTGGGGCCACAACCCGCAACCCGCGGCGGTCAGCGATAACCTCGACAGCGACCCTCACTACCCCACACCCGACCACAGTAGCTCATTTCAGAGCAACCTCAACAAGGACAGCGAAGACGACTATTACCACCCTGCCGCGGCTGATCGAGGCAACGGCTATGGCCTAATGTACTGAGCCTCGCGGACAGGGCCGTCGCCCTGGTTTGTTTGGTCTGGCTAGGATCTGTTACCACATACGGAGCGCCTCTACGATCAGCGCGAAATGGATGAAGCCAGAGAACATGACATCGAGTTTGTCAAAGCATGAGAATACACGGCAAAAGCCCTTGAGTCGGCGAAACAGCCGTTCGACTTCAATACGCTTTCGATACATGGCTTTGCCGTATTCCCAGGGATCCAGACGATAATTTTTGGCGGGTACGACGGGTACATAGCCTAGATGCAGCGCCCATTGGCGTGTTTCATCGCCTTTTAGAGTGCGTAGTTCAGAATCGAATCTTGACCCAGCTTTAACTTATTGAAAAGCCGGGTCGTAGGTTCATGATCGATGCGCTCCGACTCCGTCGAAAATTAGCAGTTTTGATTGTGGAGTGACAAAAGTACGAGGAGAGGGAATCAGAGAGCCTTTTTTATGGCACTGATACGGATGGTTTTTCCTCCTACCTTGATATATTCGCAATATTGGATGGTTTTGTAGCCATAAGTTGGGCTATCAAGCTCTAGAAGCGTGAAATCGCTGGATAACGCCTTCAGCGAGTAGTCCCGAATTGTCCCGGGGAGAATAACTGTATCTATTCCCTTATCACCCCAGACTGTATCGGCACCTGACCCCGGTTTAATTCTGTCATTACCCCCGGCGCCATGGATTACGTCATCGGTCGGACCATTTGCATCGCCTGCAAGGATATCGTTCCTCTGCCCGCCCCAAATTGGCATTCCAGTAACCTGAGCCTCAAGACTTCCTTTGCCCGACCAAGAAATCTGGTGGTAGGTGTTATCTGCGCTGTCCCTGAATACGCAAAATTGGAAACTCTGATCACTCCCGACTGAGGGATAAAGTGTGAGATCTTTCTTGAGTTGCCGTATCGACTTGCGCCATCCTGAGGGTAATACGGCGTCATTAAAGGCTTGCTGAACGTCGGCATCGGTAGATTTGCCAGAGGCATGCATGATGTATTCATTGTTCCACTGATCGATGATGAAGTAGCGATTCAATGGAACGGCCCCATGAGTCCCTGCGGGCACGCCGTCTTGGTTGGCCCAGAACCGCATGTTCTGAGCTTTATAGTTCACGGTTACTTTGACCGAGCCTTGTGGGGGGGTTGTAGTGAGGTTTCCTGCATAGTAGGCATTGATGGCAGATTGCCCGGAGTACTGATTGGGGTCATAAGGCCACATGGCGTTCATGGCCTTTGACATAGTTCCCCATGTATATCCATCGGTGGTCGTTATGTAGCTGGTTTTGCAGACGACTTGGTCCGGTGAGGCAATGAATTGAGACTCATTGAATTGGAGGTTACGTGTCGTATTTCGCGAGTAGGGGGCAGGCGGGACATAGCCCGCATTCCAGACAGCCTCAGTCATCGGATTCGTTCCGCTATCTTTGTAGGTCAAGATGGGTGCTTGAGGGTTGGTGCTGACAGTTGACCCGTCGGTAATCTCGTAAGCCACCTCGAGCGGAACAAAACCTTGCGTGAGGCAGGAAATCGGGGCGCCAGCCCAAATGCTCGTGGATATTGAACCAAGCACCACGTATTGAAGGCATTTTCGATAGTTCGCCATTTCTTATCTCCGAGCGATTTTTTTGAGTTCTGAGTGTAGGCTTAGGGCATTTAAGCCGCAAGAGGGTGTCAGTATTTCTGTGTGTGAGGCGTAAGGCGTAACGAGACTTTTCCACGGTGACGGGAGCCGAAGGGCCATACAGACCATAGGCAGGCGGCGCGGTGGGAAAGTCGGTGGTCATTTTATCCGCGCGCCGTCTCAAAGCGCTCGGCGTAGAGGATGGCAAACTGATTCATGGCCTCCTT
>JBILXN010000182.1:0-4960 GCA_044378425.1 Methylococcaceae bacterium | reverse complement strand
AAGGGGACGAGGGCCCATCGCTAGTTTTAGTTGAAGCGAATAAAGGGTGGCAATTCGCTATTGCGCGGGCCTACCAGCCTTGAGCTTTTCCACTTTCCCCAGAACTTCGAGCAGTTGCTGATCACTCAATGCTTGCAGGGCGAAAAGCCCAGCGCGAACCAACTCTCCTTTTTTGACAGCCTCTCCTGCTCTTAGGCAACGTGCCTTAAGCGCGTCGAGAGCGGCATATTCCTCATGAGGGAATTTGAAGCTATCTCGGACGAGACCATGTTTTTTACTCTTATCCAATTCTTCAGCTGAAGCATGCAGAACTGGAACCGGTTTCGGTCTCGGCATTGGTGGCACGGCTGGGGCAGTCACTTTAGCTCGTCGTGGTTTCGGGGCTGGCTTAGCGATTGCCGGCGTAACTGCGGATGGGTTTTTGGGGGTAGAACCGGTTTTTTTCGGCATGGGAGGTTTTGCAGCCATTGACATATCCTCTCGCTAAGTTTGGGAAAGCTATAGCTTAAATGATATAAATCATTTATACCATATTCTTGCTGTTGTCCGTTCAAGATCAACCAGAAAGCAATCGTCCGAAAGCCTCCTAACAAGCGATGTTATTTCTAACACCATACCCAACAGCCAGCGAACTGACTCCATCAAGCAAAGCAAATTGCTTCCGGAATATACCGGCCTGAAATGAAAAACATGGCACTTGTAAGTCAGCCCCAGAGTAATCCAGACCCTTGTGGTCTGCTGCGGGAGCTATCTGGGTTCAGGCACGCACCGGCAGCAATTCTTCCAACACTTCAAACTCCCGGATGGGTCCTGTCTGATTCTTTGCTTTCCCGGATGATGCGAGCATAGGTTTCGGAAGGGCAATCACCGTACTGATCCAGTGCCATTCTCTGGGTACCACGCTCGTAGTCGAGACTGAATAAACCGAAGCGCGGCGCATAGGTACCCCATTCGTAATTATCGAACAGGGACCAATGCAGATACCCAAGTAACGGTACGCCAGCTCTCGTCATAGCAATCACTTCCCTAGCATGAAGTTCCAGGAATGTGCTACGTAGAATGCGATCCCGGCGGTGCTCAACACGATTGTCCCGTGTACGCGGATGCGCCATTCCATTTTCCGCAATGAGTAGAGGTTTGGGATGGTAGGCTTCTGTGTAATGTTCGCAGAAAAAGCGCAATCCATTGGGCAGTACACGCCAGTCCCACCATTTGCTGAGCAGATTGTCTATTAAAGCCTCACCCAAATTGCTACCTGCCGACCTGAGTCCAGGCCAATCCGGTATTTTGAGCGCGTGCCCACAAAAAGGGTCGTAGTAATCTAGAGCCAGATAGTCCAGCACCCGGTCACGACGGTACTGGTAGAGACTTTCCATAATTGGCCGTAGCGCGGTTTCATCTGCAAACGCGACGGCCATCAGACTCGCAAATTGGCGCAAGGCTCTACCCAGACACTGGCTAGCCCAGCTTAGGTCAATGGCCGGCACTTCAGACAACTGCCGCTGAAATGCCTTGGCTCGGCCCCGCAGCCAAGGGGTCACTTCGGTGCGGCGGATACCGTATTCTCGCGCATGGAGCAGGTCAATCCAGGCTTTGTCGAGCCAGTAGATGTCGCTGGTGTAGTTGTTCAAAGATACCCGGACATCACCCCAGCCCTCTGAGGCATACAGATCATGCAGAAGGTTATAGGCGTGGATATGGGCTCGTAACAGATAATTCATCGCGACCAGCGCCGTTCGGTATCCGCGTCGTGCCGCGGTTGGAAACTGACTGCCCAGATAGGTGTTCATCACCAGCATGTTGGGCTCATTGATACTAATAAAGTAACGGATAGGCTGCCGCCCCCCAGCCACTAATTGCCGGTTAATTTCGGTAACAACACGACGGACATAGGCGAGAAAATGGATCTCGATATCAGCCTTGAGCCAAGGATCTGACCCGAGCCATGCGGGGTGGACGAAGTGATGCAGCGTTACGATAGGCTCAAGCCCGTGATCGCGGCAGGCAGCGAGGATCAGAGCATATTGATCTAGGGCGCCTTGATCGAATGCGGGTGGCTTTCGCTGGGCTGGATTGGTTACCGGCTGGACCCGACTCCATTCGATGCCCAGCCTGAACGCACTCAACCCCATGCGCCGGCAGGCAGAAAAATCTTCTCGATAATGCCGCCAGAAGTCGGCTGAACGGCCCAGTGGCTCGACTTGCTCGCACAGTTCCGCCTGCGCCCAATTGGTCAGCGGCTCTCCCACCCGGTTGTAACCACCTTCTGCCTGATAGGCCGAGGTGGCAACGCCCCACAGAAAACCACCGCTGTCTCGCTTCATAAGCCGCCAGTCATTGCCCGCTGTGTCTAACCTGGCCCGCCGAACGCCAAAATGGAACGCTGCCGTCGCGTCAAAGATAGCTGCGGTATATTCTGGTTTTCTTCCAATAAAGTATTCACCACTGTTTGCGCCGCCTGAGGTCTGGCGAGCTTCAGAGCGTTGGCCCGCATTGAGCCAAGCCGCTCCGGGTCAGACAGTAACCGTTCAACCTTGAAAACCAAGGTGCCAAGGTCATTGCACTTGACTGCAATCCCCTCCTCCAGCAGATGGTCGCTGTTACGCTCCTCCTGACCGGGAATCGGATTAATGATGCACATTGGCAATCCCGCCGTCAGTGCTTCGGCCGAAGTCATGCCACCCGGTTTACTGATCAGCAGATCGGCAATGCGCATCAGGGCGGGCATGGCGTCGGTGTAACCCAACACATGAAATCGATTACCACAATCCCTGACCAAGTAATCCATTCGGTTTTTCAGATCATCATTCCGGCCACAAACCACTATGCCTTGCACACGAGGGTCGAGAGTTTTGAGTCGTTCAACCATGAACTCGACGGACCCGAAACCGGCAGCGCCGGCCGAAAGCAGCAGAATGGGGTTTTCGGGGTTGAGCCCCCTGTACTGACATTCTGCAACCCGGTCGATGGGAGCGGCGAAGGCCGTATCGACGGGGATGCCCGACACCGTAATACGCTCGGCTGGAAGCCCGAGCATTTCCAGGTAAGCCTTCGTCTCGTCCAACGCGACAAAGTAGCGCTGGAATGCCCGGGATAGCCACATGGCATGGAAATCGAAATCGGTGACCACGATGGAAAGCCGAGCTTGCAACTGACCTTTGGCAATCAGGTGGGAGATGATGCCGGCCGGCATGAAATGGGTACAAACCGTGATATCCGGGTCGAATTCACGGATAAAGCGGACCAGCGGCCGCGTATTGAGCCGGTCGATCATATGCCGCATGGTATCGGTCCGCCAGGGTTCGTCACTGGTCTTGTACCACCAGCCCAGAAAATTGGGGGCCGAATCAACTAACGATGTGTAGAACTTCGAATAGAAGTCTCGAAACAGCGTGTTGGTGTAGATCAACGCATCCACGTTGATGACCTGTTCAACGCGAGCATCCGCGGCGAAGGTCTTCTCCAGAGCCGCCGCAGCCCTAACGTGACCCGCACCCGCGCTGACCGACATGATCAACACTCGAAGTCCTTGAGCAGAAGTAACCCGCAGCACCGGCCGGTTAGCTCGCGATCGTAAGAATTGTGACTTGACCATCAAGCTACCACAGTCCATAACCCGGTAGATTCCATGACTACGGGGTTTTCAGTCCTGGTCATGTCCATGGATTTTCGTCAGCACTGCCATGGCGAAGGCAATGAAAAGGCCAAAAATCAGGACGATGGCATGACTGGTCAATTCGGCCTTCACCATCAGCGAATAGGCGCCTAGCATGACCAGAATCGAAAGGTTCTCATTACAGTTCTGAACTGCGATCGAGTGCCCTGACCCCATCAGGCTATGGCCGCGATGCTGGAGCAAGGCGTTCATGGGTATTACAAAACTGCCGGCGAGCGTGCCAATCAGAATCAGCATGACAACCGCGAGACAGACGCTATTAACCAGCACCATCGACATGACGACCAACCCCATGACGATGCCGAGTGGTAGAACCTTAACTGCGTTTTCCAGTGGAACCCATTTGGCCGCGATGACCGAACCGACCGCTAGTCCTACCGCCACCAACGCCGTCAACTGGGTACCTCGTTCCAGATCCATACCGAGCGCCGTCGCGGCCCAGGCCAGGATAATAAAGCGCAAGGTTGTTCCCACGCCCCAAAATAGCGACGTAACGGCGAGAGAAACCTGCCCCAAATGATCTTTCCAAAGTTGCCGGAAGCCATGCCAAAAATCCGCCATCAGAAATGCGGGGGTTTTCCTCTCCAGCTTGTGTTCGATGGGCAGGTGCGGAATGAACATATTGAAAGCCGCCGCTATGCAATAAAGAACCAGAATAGCCAAAATGGCAGCTTTCTGCTGGCCATGTTCACCTAGCAAATTTTCCAAGCCATTGGGGAGTATCTCCTGGAGGCTCAGATGATCACTGACAAGGAAGCCACCAATGATTGCACCCAGAATGACCGCCGCCACGGTCAACCCTTCCATCCAACTATTGGCCCAGACCAGCCGGCTAGGCGGCAGACATTCGGTGAGAATGCCGTATTTTGCGGGCGAATAGATGGCGGCCCCAACACCGACTACCCCGTAAGCAAACAGCGGATGAAGCCCAAGCAGCATTGCAAGACAACCAATCATCTTGGCAGTATTGCTGATGAACATGACCTGACCCTTAGGAAGGGCATCGGCGAAAGCGCCGACGAGGGGCGCCAACAGGATGAAGGCAACTACAAAAAACTGCTGTAACACCGGCGTCTGCCAGGTGGGCGCATCCAGGGATTTCAACAGGGCAATCGCGGCAAATAACAGCGCGTTATCCCCTAGCGATGAAAAGAACTGGGCGGTCAGAATGATAGGGAACCCGCCTTTCATGCGACGACGTCGGCCCATTCGGCAGACAGATCCGGCGCCTCCTCACGTGTCTGCCAATGAATCAACTCAAGGCGACCGTCTTCATGTTCGACA
>JBILXN010000181.1:0-4978 GCA_044378425.1 Methylococcaceae bacterium | reverse complement strand
ATCGATGAACTTCTGGTCAGGATCTTGCGGCATATCCGGTCGGGGTCTCAACAAAAAAATAGACTCATGGGTCAACTATACCACCGGCGCGGGATCATGGGACAAGGGTTGGAGCCGAAGCCCGATCAGCCGCCGACAACCGCCTCAGACGGGCCTGATGCTGTGGCATAATTGAGGCCCAGCGTTCAGGTTACCGACAATTTCTGACAGACTTCATGCAGACACAAAAGATCCCTACGCAAGGCCGGCCACGCGTAACGGTTGCCGCCCTTGTCGAGCGCGACGGCCGCTTCCTGTTGGTGGAAGAGCGCGACCCGCAGGGGCGATTGGTCATCAACCAGCCTGCAGGTCATGTCGAGGCGGGTGAGTCCCTGCTGGATGCAGTCATTCGCGAAACTTTTGAGGAAACAGGCTGGTCGATTGCCCCTGCCGCACTGGTCGGCACCTACATCTGGGGCCGTGCTGACCACAGCATCAGCTATCTGCGCATCGCCATCGCCGGAGATGCCGTGCAGCATCATCCCGACAGTCCCCTCGACGACGGGATAGAGCGGGCAGTCTGGCTGTCCCGTTCGGAGTTGCTTGAGCGTCAGGCCGAACACCGCAGCGCGCTGGTGCTCCGCTGTGTCGATGACTACCTTTCTGGCGAGCGCTACCCGCTCAGCGTGCTCAAGTCGCTGCTGGCCTGATCTCATGGGCCCGAATGTCATCGTCGGCATGTCCGGCGGGGTTGATTCCTCGGTTACGGCCTTGCTGCTACTGGAGCAGGGATACCGTGTGACCGGCCTGTTCATGAAGAACTGGGACGAGGACGACGGTACTGACTATTGCACGGCTCGGGAAGATCTGGCCGATGCCCAGAGTGTCTGTGACCGACTGGGCATTCCCCTGCAGACGGTCAATTTTGCCGCCGAATACTGGGATCGGGTCTTTGAAGTCTTTCTGCACGACTATGCCGCGGGTCGTACCCCCAATCCGGACATCCTCTGCAACAAGGAAATCAAGTTCAAGGCTTTTCTCGACTATGCCCGCAGCCTCGGAGCAGATTTTATAGCCACCGGTCACTATGCCAGGATTCATGTAGTCGACGGGCAGTATCGCCTTCACAAGGGTGTGGATGGCAACAAGGACCAGACCTATTTCATTTACACGCTGGGTCAGCCCCAATTATCCAGAACGTTATTCCCCATCGGCGCCATGGAGAAGGCTGAGGTGCGGCGATTGGCCGACAGGGCGGGTTTCGAGAATGCTAGAAAGCGTGACAGTACCGGTATCTGTTTCATAGGCGAACGGCGTTTCAAGGACTTCCTTCAACGCTATTTGCCGGCCCAGCCGGGTGATATCAGAACGCCCGAGGGCTTGCCGCTCGGCCGCCACGAGGGATTGATGTACTACACGCTGGGTCAGCGGCGTGGGTTCGGTATCGGCGGGATCAAGGGTGCTGAACATGAAGCCTGGTATGTGCTGGCCAAGGATATTGCTCGCAATGAACTGATTGTGGGGCAGGGTCATGAGCATCCCCTGTCCCTCTCCGACAGTCTCGAGGCGGGTACCCTGGATTGGTGTGATAATGTGCCCCTGTGCCAACCCCTGCGCTGCACCGCCAAGACGCGCTACCGTCAGCCCGATCAGCCCTGTCGGGTCGAACCGCTCCCCCATGGCCGCTGTCGGGTGATATTCGATCAGCCGCAGCGGGCTGTCACACCGGGACAGTCTGTCGTGTTCTACCGTGGCGATGAATGTCTGGGTGGCGGTGTGATCGAACTGACCCTGAACCAGGGGCGGCCCACCGGCATCATCAACGGACTGGCGAGCGGCTGGCCAAGCCCACCACACACACAGTAAGGGGCCTGATCCCGCGAGCCACTCAAATTACAGAACACCAAGATAACCATTTCGCTATGTCACTGACCGATCTTTCCCCCATCGACGGCCGTTATGCCGAAAAAGCTGAATCCCTGCGGCCCCTGCTCAGCGAGTATGGCCTGATCCGTTACCGGGTTCTGGTAGAGGTACGCTGGCTTCAGGCGCTGGCGGATGAGCCGGCCATTCAGGAAGTACCACCGCTCAGCGAGACCGCCCGCAAGCAGCTTGAGGCAATTCTGGATGGTTTCAGTGTTACCGATGCCGAGCGGGTCAAGACGATCGAACGCACTACCAACCATGACGTCAAGGCCGTCGAGTATTTTCTCAAGGAGAAGATTGCAGGGCAGCCCGAACTGGACGCGATCAGCGAATTCATCCACTTCGCCTGCACCTCGGAGGACATTAACAATCTGGCCTATGGCCTGATGGTCCGGGATGCCCGCGACAGCGTGCTGCTGCCGGAGATGCGGCGGGTGATTGCGGCGGTTGCGGCAAAAGCGGCTGACTATGCGGATCAGCCGATGCTGTCCCGAACCCATGGCCAGTCGGCCACACCCAGTACCATGGGTAAGGAGTTTGCCAATGTCGCCCTCCGCTTGGCGCGACAGGTCAAGCAGGTCGCTGCGGTCGAGATTCTCGGCAAGATCAACGGCGCGGTGGGTAATTACAATGCCCATGCAGTCGCGTACCCGGAAGTGGACTGGCCTGCCTTTGCCCAGCGTTTCGTCGAGTCGCTGGGTCTCGGTTTTAATCCCTACACCACCCAGATTGAGCCGCACGATTACCTGGCCGAGTTCTTTCACGCCATGCTGCGCTTCAATACGGTGCTAATCGACTTCGATCGCGATGTCTGGGGTTACATCTCGCTAGGCTTCTTTCGCCAGAAGACAGTGGCAGGCGAAGTCGGATCGTCGACTATGCCGCACAAGGTCAACCCCATCGATTTCGAGAATTCCGAGGGTAATCTGGGGTTGGCCAATGCCCTCTACGCCCACCTTTCTGAAAAGCTGCCGATTTCCCGCTGGCAGCGCGATCTGACTGATTCCACCGTATTGCGCAACATCGGCGTCGGGCTCGCCCACAGCCTGATCGCCCTGCAATCCACGCTCAAAGGTATAAGCAAGCTGGAAATCAATGCCGCAGCGCTGGAGGCTGATCTTGCCGCCAATCCGGAAGTTCTGGCCGAACCCATACAGACGGTGATGCGTCGCCACGGGGTAGATAAACCTTATGAAAAACTCAAGGAACTGACCCGTGGTCAGCGCATTGACGCCGAATCACTGGCACGGTTTATCGGTGGCCTTGACATTCCCGAGGCTGCCAAACAGCAATTGCTGGCGCTGACGCCGCGTGACTACACCGGCTATGCCGCAGCACTGGCGCGCAAACTCGGCGCCTGATACCCCATCACCAGAGAAACCCAAACCATGTTCAAAGCCCTCACATGCCTGCTGATGCTGGCGGCGCTGCCGTTGCAGGCCGCCGATACCCCGGTCCAGCGTCTGCGTAACTTTCTGTCTCGGGCCAGTTCGCTAGAGGCCGAATTCGTCCAGGTTCAGGTTGACGAGAAAGGCAATCCCGGCAAGCGCAGTAGCGGGGTATTTCATTTGCAGCGGCCGGGTAAGTTCCGCTGGGATTACCAGAAACCCTATAACCAGCAGATCGTGTCCAGTGGCGACAAGGTCTGGTTTTACGACAAGGATCTTGAGCAGGTGACTGCCCGCAAGCTGGGGCAGGCGATAGGTTCGACACCCGCTCTGCTCCTCAGCGGCGAGGTACCGATCGAACAGAATTTCACCATCGAAAATCAGACGATCGACGAAGGTTTGTACTGGCTCAAGCTGGTGCCGAAATCCGAGGAAGGCGGTTTCAAGTATGTTTTGCTGGGACTGGAGGGCGACAGCCTCGCCGGGATGGAGTTGAGCGATAACTTCGGTCAACTGACCCGGATCTACTTCAAGAACGTCAAGACCGGCGTTAAGCAGGATGCCGCCCTGTTTGCCTTCAGGCCGCCGCCGGGTGTGGACGTGTTCGAGGACAAATGAGGTCGCGCTGCCGCCGTTGCTGGCAGCCCTGAAGCTCCCATGCCGATGTCGCCCAAGTCAGCCTCCGCCCTGAACCCGGCTCAATACCCACCGCTGGCCGACCGTATGCGGCCCCGCTCGCTGCAGGAATATATCGGTCAAACCCATCTGCTGGCGCCGGGCAAACCGCTCTGCGGCTCGATTCAGGCAGGGCGGCTGCACTCCATGATTTTCTGGGGCCCCCCGGGTACCGGCAAGACCACTCTGGCCCGACTGGTCGCCGCCCATGCCGATGCTGAATTCAGAACCCTGTCGGCCGTACTCTCCGGGGTCAAGGATATCCGCGAGCAGGTGGCCGAAGCCCGTCGGGTCCTCGCCGACAGCGGTCGCCGCACCCTTTTGTTTGTCGATGAGGTGCATCGCTTCAACAAGTCGCAGCAGGATGCTTTTCTGCCCCATGTCGAAGATGGCACCTTCTGCTTCATTGGTGCGACAACCGAGAATCCGTCTTTTGAACTCAACAACGCCTTGCTGTCGCGGGCCCGCGTTTATGTCTTGCGGTCACTGACCGAGGACGATCTGCTGGCGGTTATGGAGCAGGCGTTGACCGACGCCGAGCGGGGCTATGGCCTGAACCCGCCGACCCTGTCCGAAGAGGTAAAACGCTGGTTTGCCCGCGCCGCTGATGGGGATGCCCGCAAATTGCTCAACCTGCTGGAGATCACCGTCGATCTGCTCAGTCCCGACCAGACCGACATCACACCGGAACTGGCCCGCGAGGTGCTCGCCGGCGGCGGGGTTCGCCGTTTTGACAAGCAGGGTGAGGCCTTCTACAACCAGATATCAGCCTTGCACAAATCGGTACGCGGTAGTGCGCCAGATGCGGCTCTTTACTGGCTGTGCCGGATGCTCGACGGTGGTTGTGACCCGCTCTACCTCGCCCGCCGTATCTTGCGCATCGCCAGCGAAGATATCGGCAACGCCGACCCGCGGGGGCTGGAACTGGCGCTTAATGCCTTTGACGTGCAGGAGCGACTCGGCAGCCCGGAAGGTGAACTGGCCCTGGCGCAGGCCGTGATCTATCTCGC
>JBILXN010000038.1:0-14431 GCA_044378425.1 Methylococcaceae bacterium | reverse complement strand
ACCGAATCGTTGCTTTATGTACTCACGACGGCTGAATCAAAAATGAGTGTTGCCTATACTCTGCAACCGACACTCAAACGACATAAAGAAAGTAATGTCGTCACCGAAGCCAGCCTGACTGGCTCGTTTACCGATATGAGGATCAGCCTGCTGGACTGGACCGGCGCGGCATACGCCGAGATCAAGGCTTTTGATTCCCCACTCGCCGCCCAAGCCTCGGCCCTTGCCATCACCCAGCAGGCCATCCAGTCCCAATCCAGCGGACAGACTGACGTCAACTTTTATGTCAAAGCCGTCAACATAAAGTCGTTTAACGGCGGCATCAAACTCCACCGCGAATTGCGCAGCGTGCTAGGGTCAACCTTATTCACACAGGCGGATGGCAGCCTGGTCTATGCCGATAGTTCAGCTGCCGCAGGCTCTAAGGCTCATGCCCTGCTGCTCGCCGATCTGCTCACCAGCATCGACATAGAGGCCACCGTCAGCTATGACAAGGACAAGATGCTGGTCACCCGCGTCGTGAGCAACATTCATTGCGGGTAAGTTGCTTCAGCATCAGTCCGCAAAAGACCCAGCCCTGTATCCGAAAAAAAAGCCATGTTCTGAGCATGGCTCTGTGAAATCTCTCTTGGGACAACCTCTGCGGGGTGGGCCAGCCCGCCCCGCAGAGGTTCAGTTCTCGCTCAGCGGGCAGTAACCGCCATCGGAATAACCGGTGTCCAGGCACTGGTACCCGCGGCATTGACCGCCTGTACCTGCATATAGACCATTCTGGCGGGACCGCCGACGTTGACCTGACTACCCGAGTTCGCATTGGTCAGCATCACCGCTCCGGTCATGGCGGCAGTCGCCGCATAGCGCAGACTGTAACTGCTGACCGCACCACCGCCGCTGGGTGCCGACCAATTAAGGCCGGCCGTGATCAGCCCGCCATTATTGCCGTTGGCCGGCGTAACAGCGCTCGGTGCATTAGGCGGAGCCCATTGCACACCGGTCGCCTGCAGTTGCACAACCTGCGTGCTATTGGCCACATTATTGGCGTTATCGGTCACCGTCACGGTGCCGGTACAGCCATTCGTTCCAAGACTTGCGCAGTTCGCTGTCGGGGTGAAGCTGAGACCAATACTGCAACGTGCATTGGGCGCCAGCATAAAGGTAGCCCCACCACCGCCTGTCGTGCAGGTACCGCCCGATCGGGCGAACGGTGACGTAACGGCCATCAGTTTATTAACCGTCAATGGCGCATTGCCGGTATTTCTGAGGATCAGGCTCGTCAACTGCGAACTGCTCCCCACCGCAGTGGTACCGGTAAACACCAGTGGGTTCGGTGACAGGCTCACCAGCGGCTCTGGCAGAACGCCGGTCGCCTGCAACTGAACCCGCTGGGTGCTGCCAGCCACGTTGTTGTCATTGTCGGTGACGGTGAGACTGCCGGTACAGCCGTTACTGCCCAGCGCCGCACAGGTAGCATTCGGTGTAAAGCTGAGGCCGATAGTGCAACTTGCCCCCGCTGCCAGGTTGTAGGTCGCACCATTACCGTTGCTTTGGCAGGTGCCACCCGAACGGGCGAAAGGCCCGGTCACCTGAACGCCTTTGTTGACCGTCATGCTGGCGTTACCGATGTTGCTTAACGTCACCAGGGTCTGAGCCGTAACCGCAGAACTGGAGCCTACGGCTGTCGTCCCGGGAAAGATCAGCGGGTTGGGGTTCAGGCTGGCGATCGGCGCATACAGGCGAACCACGGCCCCGGACCAGTCGGAATTGGCAGTAGCATTGGAATAACCGGCAAATTGGGGCGTAAGACCCGCCAACTCCGGCGGCAATGTCGCAAGATAGGCCCCGGAATTAGGATCGTTCCCACTTTCCAGCTTGCCTGAGCCTGCACCCACAGTGTTATTGGACCGCACCCGGTAATAGGCGGTCTGGGCCGGAGGAGACCTATCGACGTAACTGCGGCTACAGCCCTGCTGCTGATCGCATTCAGGTTCCATTACGTTAAAACTGGTGAGGTTCGCGCTGAAGCCGGCATCGGTCGCCCGCTGGATTTCAACCCAGTTTGATGTCACCGAATTATCGGTCCAGGTCACCGTAACCGCGGTACCGCCCCGGGCCGAAAGTGCGGTCGGTGGCTCCGGCGTATGCGCCACCGCAATGGCGCGCATGAAGTCATTTTCCTCATGACCCAGGATGTGACAGTGCCAGAGGTACTCCCAGCCGAAGTTAGCGGAGGTGTTGGTGACATTCGAGGCATTGCCGCTGGTGGGATCCAGGTTGAACGACATGGCCGTGTTCATGACAGTCCCAGCATTCTCCGGGTCCATCTTGCGATGACTGTTGCCCAGCTTGAAGGGCAGTGCCATCCGGCGGGGACGCAGCGCGACGATAGTATCGGTCAGAGGGTTCATCCGCACAGTGTCCTTCCAGCCCAGTTCGTTGTCCTCCGGCGGGCTGATGGCGCCGTCCCAGCCCACTCGGTTCACCACCTGAACATGGAAAAGATGAAAATGAACCGGGTGGGTGTCCACCCCGTTATGGGTGATTTTCCAGAGCTGGGTTCCGTCACCCAGATCGCCGGAAATGGGCGTCCCATTGCTGGATATTTTGACCAGTTCGGTCATCGGATCAATGTAGCCCTGCGGTATCGAGGTCTGGTTAATCGCCGTGGTATGCGGCATTTCAACCCCGAGCATGGCATTCATCCGGCCATAGTCGAGGGTGAAATCCTCAATGATGGACTTGGGCTGGAGGGCCAGCGTGACGGCAGCATCCAGCGCCCCGGTCGGTGCGCCGGTAACCGGATCAAGCGTGAGCGGCCGATATCCCAGCTGGGTATCCGAGATGCGGGAAAGATCAGCGCCGGCAGCATCATTAACGGCAGTACCATACACCGCGTTATAGGCCGCCTGCGGCACGATGATGGGCTCCTGACTATCGCGGAAAGCTTTACGAATGGCCGAGGCCAGCGCATCAAACCGCGCGGCATCGTAGTCATCCACAGGATGGGAGTTGGACGGCGGGCGGTTACTGCCGTTACCGCAGCTGGTGCCGGAGGCGCAACCACTCGCCACCCGAAACTGCATCAGCGTCCGGGTATTGGGGCCATAGCCCGGCAAGGTCCTGAAGGCACCACCGGTGTCAGTGTTGTCGGCATTACCGGTGTAGTAGTCCAGCCGCAAATCGGCCGCCGGGGTGGCGGCTGGCGCGTCGTTGTAGAGAATGACCGTGGCACCTGCGAATTGGGAAAAATCGACCACCACATCGGCGCGTTCGGCCGGCCCCAGCAACAGGGCGTGCTCCTTCACATTGCCGATGACGATATTCTTGACGTTGTACTCGTAGTTGATCGGCTGATTGCGGATGATGACGGGCTTCGACAGGAAACCGCCATCAGTCCCGATCTGCACCATGGCAGGACCGCGGCTGGCTGGATCAAAGACACCCGCTGGCCGGCCATCAAAGCTGACACCGCCCTTCTGAGGGGTGTACCAGTGCGAAGGGAACGGTGTTCGCTGATTCTGGCTGGCATCCCAGGGGAACATCCTGACCTCGGTACATTCAGGCGACGCCCCTTCCGGCTTGCCGGCATCGACCGGTGCCCCGGCACTGCCATCGCATAACACCGCGGCAGCCTTGCTCCCGCTATTGGCCTCGGCGCGCGTGTCATACGCCTTGCTGGCCGCCACCACCAACGACAGATTCAGGTGACGGTCATTACCCACACTGAGCAGACGCAGCCGATACTTCTTCGGCTCGACCTCTAGATGTGGGTAGACAGTTCCGTTGACGAGGGCCGTGTCATTGAATGCCTCGGGAGTCCCGGAAGGCTGACTTGAGGGGTGAGTCGGGTCGTTGGCAACAAGAGTACCGTTGGGCACCCCGGGTATGGTGGCGCCCTCACAGGCGCCGGTTGCCGAATTGGGATTGGCCGAAGAACACTCGGCATCAAAATAGGGGTTGGCAATCGGCCGATTCTGGGTCCCCACGAACGGTGGCCAGAACCAGGGGCCGTAATCCCAGCGCCCAACCGCGTTGGCGCCGGAAGCATCACCCGGATTCTGGTTGGTCATGTAAACATGTGGCGCCCAGAGATCGCCATTGCCATTGAGTCCCGGGGCTGTTCCGCCTGTGCCCCAGCGCCAGGTGGGATCCTGTGAATTGAGTTGTGATGCGAACGGGCCGTAAAAATTGAGAACCGGCATGGTGTTATCCGGCACAAAGGTTTTTTCCTGAATCACCAGCGGAATGGTATCGGCGAGATCCGGCAAAATGCCATCCGTTACCAGCGCCTGCTCGGTCGGATCTTGCAGGAGGTAGCCCGCCGCCAGCCCTGCGTACACATTAAGACGGGTGATGCCCTCGGCGTGATCGTGATAGAACATCAGCCGGGCGCTCTGCTGATTGGTGTAGTAAAAGGTCAATGCACCGGGGCCGGGATGAGTGCTGCCACCGGGGCAGACGGCCTGTCCGGTACAACCGGCAATCAGGTTATGACTGCTGTCGAACCACATATCCGGCACATCACGCGCACTTTCACCACGCGCCGACCCCACTTCGCCGTCAGGCTTGATCCACTGCCGAGGCGTGCCATCGCTGATCCATGGCGTATTGCCGCCGTGCAAATGCATGGCGGTGCGATTGTCGGTGTCGTTGGCGCCCATATAGGTGTGATCGACCGGGAACGGCAGAGCCGCCGCCGGACCTACAGGCAACTGGTTAACCAGTTTGACCCGCACCGCCCGGTCACGCTGGGCCACGATCACGGGCCCCAAATAGGATGGCTTCCCCATGGGCGTGCCGTCGGCCTTGAGCTGCACATACCCTCGCAGACGGGTGGCGGGCAGGTCCGAGTGAAGCTGTTGGGTGTACTCGACCTCGCCAATAATGTAGTAATCCGATTGACGGACGATCGTACCGCTGCTGTCGAGCTCATTCAGGAGCGTCGGTTTTGCTATTGGCAAGGACTGACCCAGTCCGTTGGGCATATCACCGAGTAGCGGTAACCCATCGACAAACTTGCGAATGGTTTTGGCGGCCGGACTGCTGGCCACCGGCTTGATCGGCCAGCTCGCATGGGCAGACAGCCAGAGCGGGATGGCAGCAGGGAGGCGGATTTATGTGGAAGGCCTGTTACCTTCGGGTCAACCCGTAACCGGCATTCGCTTTGACGGTTCAGTCATAAGCGGGGCTGATGCCGCCTGCGTGAGTTGCCACCGCCACAGCGGTATGGGCGGCATTGAGGGCGCCATAGCCGTTCCGCCCATCACCGGAAAATTCCTGTTTTCCGATGAAAACGCCATGGCTCTGCTGGACCCGCGCTCGCCCCGCGCCATCTCCAGGGCCGACATACCCTACAGCATAGACACGCTAGCCCGAGCGATACGGCAAGGCGTTAGCCGCCACCTCCAGCCGATGAATCCGCTCATGCCTCGCTATCGTTTGGACGACGGGGCGATGCAAGCCCTTGCGGCCTATCTGGCGACACTCTCGACCGCCTACTCGCCGGGCGTGGATGATTCCGCAGTCCGGTTTGCCACCATAGTGACCCCGGGAGTCGATTCCGAACGCTGGGAGCTGACGGAACAGATGATTCGCACCGGTTTTCAGCAGCGCAATTACAGCCAAAACGACCACTCCGGCCAGATGCGCATGCCACTGGAATTGCTGCCGCATCAGGCCCGACAATGGACCTTGAGTGTCTGGAAACTGCAGGGTGAACCTGACAGCTGGGCTGCCCAACTACAGGCCTACTACCAGCGTGAACCGGTATTTGCCGTCCTGTCGGGCCTGTCACAGGCTGAGTGGGGCCCGATTCATGACTTCTGCGAACAGCAACGTTTACCCTGCCTGTTCCCGCACACCCGGCTCCCCGCACTGACGCCGTCCCGCTATTCGTTTAACAGGCTTACGCCCCGTCCTCAATGGTTGCGATCAAGCGCAGGGCCTCGCGCTGAATTTTCGATCGCCGCAACAAAAGTTGCCAACGGACGCCACCGCACTGCCGCCACAGCAGGGCTGAACGCACGCCTGCCAGCAACAGTGCCCGAATTTGATCGGCACACTGGACATCCGAGAGATACATGGACTCACCCGAAATCATGACCCGCGGCTTGAGGGTGCTGAGAGTGCGTTTATAGCCCTCGGCCAACTCCTCGAACACGGCATCGTCCAGTACCGTGCTCGCCGCCTCGGCTCTGGAAGTGGCACGAGTGATGGCTACCCCGATGGCCTGCACCATGTCCTGTTTCCGCAGCAGTTGCTCCTGCAGAAAGATGAGCGTGGCGGCATAGCGGGCAAGTTCGGGATCGACTTGGCGAGGCTCGGACAACTGCCGGACCAGTTGCTTGAGCCCACAGGACAGCCCCGCCAGCCCGCCGTAAACATCCAGCACATCGCTGGAATCCACTTTCAGGGTGCTGGCGATGCAAACGCTCATATCGTGGCGATCCGCTCTGCCGTGCTTGGCAATCTGCTGAACCAGGGCCACCGCCTGAGTGAGGCCCGCAAGGGCAATGACCTGATGGGTCAGTGATTTATTCATGCTGGTGTTGAACGTCCAAACGGTTGGGGTGGTACTTGAAGCAAAGCCGGCCCGATTTTAGGCCAGTCAGATGAGCGGGGCCAAGCCCTGCCCTGTGCTTCCGGTCAGACCGCCGGGAGGGGGCCAGGTTGCAGCCCCCTCACCTACCAGGGACGTTCGCGCAGTCGAAGAATAAACAAGAGTCGCGAAATCAGGAAATCAAGACCACTAAAAACCACCACCATGGCGATCACCGTGCCAGCGGAAAGTGGGACATAGCTGGATGCCACAACGAGCGGCAAAAGTGATTCCGGCACCTGATCCAGACCCGGCACCATCGAACCCGCGCTCAGCCCCGCCCTGCGTTTAAGCCAACTGGACAAAAGATCACCCAGCATGGCTGTTGCGGCAATGAGGTGCCCCAAGGCTGACGGCAAGCCCATTATCCAAGCCGCCCAGCCGGTCAGTGCCACCGACAGCACCACGCCGCGCCAGGTTTTGGAGGGACCAAACAGGGGCTGACCATCGGAAGCGAGGCAGTACCCACAATCAACCGGCCAGGCCAATCGGTGACGCAGAACAGCGGCGAGCATGATGGGCACACCGTTGGCAAGCAGCAACAAACACAGCAGTGTGGACTCCAGCGGAAACACCAGCACCCATCAGGAGACTTAAAGCGGCTCCACCTCATCCCAGGTTACCAACAGTACGGCACCAGAACTGAACTGGATCAGAATCGGACCATCCGACTCCCGCGCAGCCGAGAGCAGCTGCGCCTCATGTCCGATGTAACGAATACTGAAGAATTCGGGGGTGCGTGGACGATAGCGAACGTAGCGACGGGCGACGGACGTCTCCCCCGTTACAGTAGGGATATCACATGCAATCTGCTGGCTGGTCATTACGGCCTTCCTTGTGTCTGGTACCCCGCTCACGCCCGCGGGGCAGATAGCGAATCCGCCTTTAGGGGTGGGGGCTCATTCCTCTCCTGAGAATACCTGTACTGAACCTGATGACTCAGCACAGCCCAAAATATGATTGGCCAGACCGGGTATTATCTAAATAGGTAGTTCTACCGATGGAAGCTGATCTTATGATGCAGCACAGTGTGTTTTCACCCGTACAGGCCAGGAGAGGGCTAATAAGCCTCTATCTTTCCAAAAAAGAATCAAACGGCCTGTTCAGCATCACTTTTTATAGCTCAAGGAGCCGTCATGTGTACACATCAGGAGAAATCAGCCATTCGATTTTTATTCGCCTCGCTATTAGTAATATTCGGTTACGTTGGACATGTTTCCGCCGACATAGCACCACCGCCACTGCCGCATCCCAACCTGAATATTACCATCATCCCTGGCGATAAACCGGCTTGCGAGGATGCTGGAGATCAAAAACAGAAAAAGAAGAAAAATAGAGGTAAGAAACAGAGTGAGCATGGAGCAGTCTGCACCCCTGAAAAACATGTAAAAAGGTAAATAATAAGTAGCCATTAATAATAATGGCCACAACCTTTACATTATCAGGACAACCGATCATTAACATTATCATGGATGACTATAATGAACAGTGAATCACGAGGTAAATGCGCCAGGGTCTGGCTATCAGCCACACTCCTTTTTTTATCCAGCATATCGATTTGCTCAGCCAGATCAGCACTTATTGTTTATGACAATCAACCGAACCAGGCGTATGGAAAGCTGGGTTATGCCTACGCCATAATGATTAATAACCTGTTAGGTCACTTCAAGTTTGATGGCACACTTATGGATATTAAGATGCTGCCGGTTGAGCAATATTCAAGCGGTGATGTCGAGACCGCAGATACTACTTTTTATATCGGCTCATACTATGACAACCTGATACCCAAGGCTTTTCTTGACGATGTCATGAAAACGGACAAAACCGTGGTATGGTTCAAGAACAACCTGTGGAAACTGGCTTGGGATAGCGCCTATGGCTTTAGTCAGAAGTTTGGCTTTACCTTCCAGGGACTACGAGGCTTCAATACCCTACCGACGGCAGCCTCGCCTAACCCCGGGTTTTATGACACGGTAACCTATCAAAGACAGGGACAAGCGCTTCAGACCCTCAAGAAGCACTACCAGTATGATGCGACTACAGGCAGCATCAATGCCGACCCCGACATGGGCGAAACCGCCATCATGAATAGCGAAACAACGCATGCGGTGCAAATAGCCGGTATCGAAAACTCGGTCACCCGGGCTCAAGCGCCCTACGTCGTCCGATCCAGCAACTTCTGGTATTTTGCCGACACGCCTTTCTCGTTCATCGGGCCTCGTGACCGCTACCTGGTTTTCTGCGATCTGCTGCACGACATACTCGGATCGACCCAGGCCGAGTCTCACTCTGCTCTGGTCAGGCTTGAGGATGTCAGTGCACTCAGTTCAGAGAGCAATATAAAGCTCATCGCGGATACCCTTTACAATAATGGCGTCAACTCCAAACCCTTCGCCATCGCCACCATACCCTACTACCGTGACCCGCAAGGGGTCTTCAATGGTGGCAAACCCATGTCCATTCGCTTCGCCTCTACCGGTGCAGCAGCATTGCGTCGTGCTTTGAGTTACTCCCTGACCCGCGGCGGCGCCATCGTGCTTCATGGGTTGACCCATCAGCTCGGCAACGGACGCATTAACGCCAGAGGAAACTATGTGTTCACTAGCGATATTGCCAATCCTTTCAGCGGACTCAGCGCTGATGATTTTGAGTTCTGGAATGTGGTGAATAATACCCCGGTAACGGGCGATTCCGAACAATGGGCGGTGGATCGGATCAACGCAGGCAGGAAGGAGCTTGCCAGTGTGTCCAACCCCAAGTTCGCCCCGTTCGCCTGGGAGGTGCCTCACTATAAAGCCTCGCCCAATGCCAGCAGAGCTGCGGCAAAGGTTTTCCCCAACACCTATCAGAGAGTCACTTACTTCACCTCGCAGGATGGCAGCAACCTGGTACCCAATGGCAACGATTTCAGTTTCGGACAGTTCTTCCCTTACGTCATTTATAAGGACTTTTATGGACAGAAAGTCATACCGGAGAATATCGGCAACATTGAGTATGACATCAGCGCGTGTGATTCGACGTCCTCTGTTACTTACACGGCAGATGACCTTATAACTAACGCAGCCATCTCGAGATCTGTTATTCGTGACGGTTTTGCATCCTTCTTTTTCCACCCCTTCTGGCTGGATGATTTTTCTCAATGCGGCATTGCCAAGGGTACCGGTCTCTCTGATTTCAAGAGGGTGATCCATGAGATGGGTCAACAAGGGTATGTCTGGACCGATGCTCGTAGCCTGTAAACGGTAAGGCGTCTGATCGATAAAACCCGTCATAAACCTCCAGAACGTACGAAGAGACGCCTGGAGTGAGCCCTAAAACCGCACCGTAACAGGTATTTTCCTGGCTACGGTGCGGTTTTTTAATACCCGTCAGCCTCCGCGCTAAGTATTAACACTTATGGAGATTAACGTGTCTCGCCTGTAAAGTTTTTCTACGCGATAGGCCCTTTCACCTATCGTGGATCCCGTACTCACATCTACAAGGAATATGCACATGGAACGTATCCGCGTACTGGTAGCACTGGGCACCCGTCCAGAAGCCATAAAACTTGCACCCGTCATAAAAAATCTGAAGCGGCATTCAGAAGAGTTCGAAACCATCGTCCTGGCGACTGCCCAGCACAGGCAAATGCTGGATCAGGTGTTCGAACTGTTTGGATTGAAGCCCGATATTGATCTCAACATCATGAGCCCCAATCAGGGACTCACCGAACTGACATCGACCCTGCTCAGCAATATCGGGCCTGTTTTGCGGGATTTGCAGCCTGATCTGCTGATGGTTCAGGGTGACACCACGACGGTACTGGGTGCCAGCCTTGCGGCCTTCAATGAACGCATACCGATTGCCCATGTAGAGGCGGGACTGCGCAGTGGCAACCTGTTCAGCCCGTTTCCTGAGGAAGCCAATCGCAAGCTGACGGGCTCCATGGCCTCCATCCATTTTGCGCCGACACCCCTGGCGGCATCCAATCTGATGCGGGAAGGTGTTTCGGCGCAACAGATTGTCGTGACGGGCAATACCGCCGTGGATGCCCTGGCTGAAATCCTCGACATTCCTTTCGACATCGAGACATCACCCCTGGCCGGCATTCCATTCGAAGGCCACCGGGTTCTGGCCCTGACCTCGCACCGGCGTGAGACCTGGGGGCGGGAATTACAGGATATCTGTCAGGCCATCACCACTCTGCTTGAAAATATGCCGGACCTGATTGTGGTCTATCCGGTCCACCTGAATCCCAATGTCAGACAAACCGTAATGACCTATCTGGGTGGACATGACCGGATTTTCCTGACTGAACCGCTGGATTATCTGACCTTCATCAATCTGCTGCGGCGGTCCGATCTGATACTCACGGATTCAGGCGGCGTTCAGGAAGAGGCACCCAGCCTACATAAACCCCTGCTGGTGCTGCGCAAACTGACCGAAAGACCGGAAGCGTTCAACTGCGGGCTCGCCCGGGTAGTTGGCACCCGCAAGGACGATATCGTACAGGCGGTAACGCAGGTGCTATCCGACCCCCACATCTACCGCACCATGTCCAGTGGGCCCAACCCTTATGGCGATGGCAAAGCCTCGCAGCGCATCGTCAACACCCTGCTGAACTGGAACGCCGCAATCAGTCCCCTGCTGTCACCAGAGCAGACTTTTTCACTTAAACCACCCACAGCCACGATGGCCGTAACAACGGCTATGGGACTGCGGTTACAGGCCTGAGTCTTGCGCGGAGGTGGTTACGGCCGCCGCCTCCGCTCACGCCGCCGCAAAAGCAAACTCACGGCCACGAGCATTACCAAAAGGAGTGAGCATCACCATGTTCGACCTGACCGATATAGCCTGGAACTGGGGCGACCTGTTTGGCTATTTTTTCTATGTCCTCAAACACCTGCTGCTTTTTGTGAGCCTCTGCTTCGTTATCAGCGGCCTGGATGATCTTTTTGTCGACCTGTGTTTCATGCTCCGTTCGCTCTATCGACGCTGGTTCATTCTGCCCAAGTTCCACCAGCCCCTGACCGCCGACAGGCTGAAGGCCCACCCCGAGCAGTACATTGCGGTGATGCTGCCCGCCTGGGACGAATCCGCTGTGATCAGGCCGATGCTGGAGAATGTTGGCCGCACACTGAATTACACCCATTTCCACATTTTCGTAGGCACCTACCCGAACGACACCGATACGCATCGCGAGGTCGAACTGGCGCGGCAGGGACGTTCCTTCATCCACCGAATCGTCACACCTCATGACGGCCCCACGAACAAGGCCGACTGTCTCAACTGGATTTATCAGGGCATTCGGGCTTTTGAAAAGACTCACGACATTGAGTTTCAGATTTTCATCATGCAGGACTGCGAGGACATCATTCATCCCCTGGCCTACAAGCTTTTTAACTATCTCATCCCGCGCAAGGACATGATCCAGCTGCCGGTATATTCGCTACCGGTTAAATGGTCGAACTTCACTGGAGGGCACTACATCGACGAGTTTGCCCAACTGCACTATAAGGACTTGCCGGTGAGGGAGATGATCAACCGCAGCATACCGGCGGCGGGAGTGGGGTGCGCTTTCAGCCGGCGTGCACTTGAGGCGGCAGCGGCCGCCAACCACAACGAGATTTTCAGCACCGACTCGCTCACTGAAGATTACGACTTCGGACTCAAGCTCAAGGCGCTTGGCATGCGACAGGCATTCGTCAAGTTCGCTGTTCCCCGCAGGGTCGAGCGCCAGCATTGGCTCACCAGGGCCAGGACACGGGTGGAGGTGGATGACATCATCTGCGTGCGCGAATACTTTCCATCCAGCTTCAGCACGGCTGTCCGGCAGAAATCGCGCTGGGTGCTGGGCATCACACTGCAGGGATGGGAGAGTCTTGGCTGGCAAGGCAGCCTCGGCACCCGCTATATGCTGTTTCGCGACCGCAAGTCGCTCGCGACTAATCTCATCAATCTGCTGGGCTATCTGGTGGTTTTTTCAGTACTGATCTACTGGCTGATCATCCGCCTCTACCCCGATGCCTATCACTATCCACCCCTGCTCGAACAGAATTCCTGGCTGTGGTATGCGGTGATTCTCAACGGCTGTTTCCTGCTGCACCGCATTTTACTGCGCGCTTATTGTGTGTACCGGCTCTACGACTGGCAGCAGGCCTGTCTGTCACTGCCGCGCATGGTTTGGGGCAACATCATCAATTTTTTTGCAACAGCCAGAGCCATTCGGCTTTACGCCCGTTATCTGCGGACCGGCAAACTGATTGCCTGGGACAAGACCCACCATGTGTTTCCCTCTGAAGACGAACTCAAGGCCTTCCGCAGGAAGCTCGGTGACCTTCTGCTCGAACGCAACCTGCTCACCGTAGAACAACTGGAGCTGGCCCTGGAACGGCAACTGACCCAGCCGCAACTGCTGGGTGAATTGCTCTGCGAACTGGGCTTTACCCGACAGGAAGACATCAAGGCGGTATTGGGGGAAACCACCGGCAGCTAAAGAACATGACCTGAATACCCTGCACGTCGGTCCCGCCCGACATGACAAAAAAAACAAAAGAGCCCGGCTTATGCAAACCACTTATTTCCCACAGCATCGCCCTCCTATCCGATGCGCCATGGCCGGCAGTCTCATTCTGCTGCTGGCCCAGAGCCATCCCCTGTCGGCTGAACCCACACGTCAACTCACAACACCACGGGCGACCACCGAACCCGGCGAATCCTGGCTGATGCGCGAACTCAGGACTTTCCTCAGCTACCCACACCTTGAGCGGGCACAGCGACTGATTACAACGAAACAGTATCCGGCGGCGCGGCACGAACTCGAGACCTACCTGCAACGTTCACCTCATGACCAGGCGGTGCGGCAGATGCTGGTCGTGCTGCTCTATGAACTGAAAGACTATCCGGCGGTGGAGCGGGAAGCCGCCAGCATCCTCAGGGCTACCCCCGACAATGGCCCTGCTCTTCTTTATCGTGGACTGGCACGCTCCGCCAGTGAGCAAGGCAAACTGGCGGTGGATGATCTGATCCAAGCCGGCACCGCATCCGACGTAAGCGCAGACCAGCGCCAGTATGCCTTGAGCCTCGCCGCCGAGTGGCTGGATCGGCAGGGCCAGCCGGCACGGGCATTAGAGCAACTGCAACGCCTGATTCAGTTGCGCGACGATTACGACGTGCGGATGCGCATCGCCAAATCCATGGCCGATCAGAGGCAGTTCGGTCCCGCCGCTGAACAGGCGTCGTGGGCCCATGCCCGCGCTACCACTGCCAGCCAGAAACGAGCGGCGCTCGACCTGGAGGCAGAATGTGCCCGCCAGAATGACGATCATGGCAGGGCCCGCGCCGCGCTGCTGGCGGCGTTGGAACTGAGCCCCGCCGACCCCGATCTGCTGCGTGCGCTCGGCTATCTGGCCCATGCCGACCGGCAACTTGATCAGGCAGCCCACTATTTCAACCAACTGGTCGCGGTCGATGCCAGTGCGCTGAACCGTAAACTGCTGGGGCAAACGCTGTATCAACTGGGTCGGTACTCTCTTGCCATAGCTCAGTTCGACGCGATTGCACTGGAAAGCCTGGCGCCTGCCGAACGATTTGAAACGCTCAGCACACTGGGCTTTGCCTGTCAGAAACTAGGCGAGCGACAACGCGCAGCCCAAAGCTTCGAAAAAGCGCTGGTCATCCAGCCTGACCGCACGATTGCGACCGCTCTGGCGCAGGTTCGACAGGCATCCGCAGTAAAAACCCGTACGGTCTCACCCTATGAGGACAGCCTTGCCTCAGCCTATGCCCTGCAGCATGAGGGTCGTGACCGTGAGGCGGCAGCGGCCTTTAGTCAGGCGATCCAACTCAAACCGACGG
>JBILXN010000180.1:0-5089 GCA_044378425.1 Methylococcaceae bacterium | reverse complement strand
CGCAAGACTGACCCGGGGCCGTTTTTCGACTGGGCTCGGCTGACCGGGATCGGATGAAGCGCCAGGCAGGGCAGGTCACGACCGGTCTGGTCTTTTCCAGTGAACTGCCGCATCATCCTGTCCCCCATTTCTGCATAGCCGCCAATCCATGAGCATACCGTTTCGCGATTATCTCGACGCCAAGTACGGGCTAGACGAACGCAGCCTGAATCCTGATGTTCGAGCCGCCTTCTTCGCCGCCCTGCGCAGCCAAACCGCACTGAAACTACTTGATCTCGGTGCCGGCACCGGCAGTTCGTTGCGGCGACTGCTGGATGCGGAGCTACATGCCAACCTCGATATCACTCTGGTGGACAGAGACCCGGAACTGCTGGAAGCGGCGAAGCAGGGAGGCGTAAAAATGCTGGCCAGACGGGAATACGAGGTGACTCTGGTCGAGGGGGGGGTTGAGGCCTGGCGCGGCAAGCAGACCCTGCTGATTCGCACGGTCGCGGCTGATCTTGCCGATTTCGAGCCGGCCCATGCCGGCCAATACGATGCCATCATCGCCCACGCGCTGATGGATTTGTTGCCTCCCCAACTCATGGCACGCCGCATTGCCAGCTGGCTGGCTCCCGCCGGCCTCTTCTATGCCACCCTCAATTACGATGCCGGCACGACCCTGTTTCCAGTATGGGCAGCGGGTGGGCTGGAAAAGGCTATTCTGGCCCATTACGACGGGTCGATGGATCGCCGTGAACTGCCGTTCGGTGACGAACCGTCAGCGGGGGCCGAGTCTGGCCGGAAGCTGCACGGGGCGTTGCATGCGCAAGGATTTGATGTGCTGGCCTATGGCAGTTCCGACTGGAGCATTACCCCCTTTTGCGACCGTTACCGTCAGCAGGATGACGTCTGTCTGTTGGCGCTGCTGGACATGATGCTGGAGGAATCCCGCCGCGCTGGGCTATTCGAACCCGCCGCGCTTGACCTGTGGTATGCAACGCGGCGTGACCAGATTGAAGCGCGTCAGCTCGGCATGATCATCCACCAGCTGGATGTACTGGCACAGAAACCCGCACATCGCCAACTCACCGGGGCTTGATCGCCCGAAAACAGAGTCCACCTCGCAGCGTCATAAGCCCCCAGCGCCGGCCCAGCCCGTCGGCCCCTGTCATCACTCTGGCCCAGAACCATGGCATGTCGCCGCGCGGGACAAAGGTCCAGCCATTCAGCGTATGCAGCTGAAATCCGGCCACCGCCAGCAGACGATCCAGCAGCGTTCGACCCAGGAAGTGATCGCTGCTCAGATGGCGGGTGGCAAGACCCAGCCAGGGCGCCAGCCGGTACCAGGGATGATCGCCATTCGGCGTTAGGCAAATGAAGCTGCCACCAGGCTTCAGAACCCGCAAAACCTGGCCCAGCACCGCTGGCTTATCCGGCATATGCTCGAAGGCACCGACACAGAGCACAACATCCGCAGCGTCTGCCGCTACTGTGGCCAGCGTCTCGGCAGCATCGACCCGCAGGCTGATACATCCGGCCAGGGGATGCGCCTGACGTAATCTATCGGCGGCGGCAATCATGGCGGGTGAGAGATCGGTGCCAATGGTGTGACCGAATCCCTCCGCCAGTGCAAACAGGTGGAGCCCCGTGCCACAGCCAATTTCGAGCAGCACACCCCGCCCGCAGTCAGATAGCAGGGACTTAATCACTCCCAGCCGATACTGCAGCAACTGATTGGCCTCTCCGTGGCAATCGGCGTAATGGGGGGCCAGTTGATCAAAGAAGGCCTGAACATCGTGGGGGCCGCTGACCGGGGTCGTCTTCAGCGTCATGACGAGGTTAATCCAGGCGCCGGGCGGTAGAGTTGCCAGGTCGAGTAGGCGAACGAGAAACCCAGCGCAAGCGTAACCGCGACGGCCAGCCAGAAATCCAGTGCGGGCGGCAGCGGCAACAGGCAAAGCGTGAACGTCAGGACGGCGGTGACCCCCGTTGCGCGGGTGAACCGGTTGCCCCGCACGTTGCGCTCCGGGGGTTTTGCCACTTGACCGAACAGCACAAACAGGTAGCGCAGAGCGCCAGGCAACAGGATGAACGCGCCCAGTTTGCCGGAGATGAACAACAGCAGGCAGACCGCCAGCAATAGAAAGGCGTCGGTTTCCTGATCGAACAGATGACCAAAGGCCGACGCCGTGTTGTAGCGGCGGGCGGCCCAACCGTCGAGCCCGTCAGCGCAAACGGCCCCGAACAGCAGGGCTGCCGTCAGAGAGGTGTTGCCGCCGACTGCCAGCAGCACGGTCATGGCGGTCAGCAGGCGGGCCAGCGTGATGCCATTGGCCAGTCCGAACACCTGCGCCGGCGTCCAGTTTCGCCGGCTGCGCCAGATCAGCCCCAGAAATGAGCCTGCCGCCATCGCGACCACCGGCAGCGGTGATTTTTCCAGCAGAACGGCGCCGATGCTCATAGTCATCAACAGGGCATGCTGTTCAGTCCAGCGGGTCAGGTTAGGGCTCATGGTGTCTCCGGCAGAGGGGCTGCGCTATTGTCCACGGTTCATGCCTGCAGTGAAATACAGCTGCGGCCCTGCGACTGCCGTCTGCGCTACCATCAGCAGCATCGTCGCTCTCCACCCTAGCCTGCTCGCACCACCGTGACTCAGACCCTACTGATCCAGCCACCCGCCCAAGGCCGCCTGTCGGGCGGCTACCGCTACAATCAGGCGCTGTTGCGGGAGGCTGCAGCGTCGGGGTTTCCCCTTTATGCGCGTGAGGTGAATCCGCTGACAGCCACTGCGGCGGAGTGGTCTGCCCTCAGTACGCCGGTCATCCTATGGGATAGCCTGTATCTGGAGTTGCTGGCGTCAACGCCACCCCCCAGGAAACAGGCCGTTCATGGGCTGCTGGTGCACTACCTGCCCTGGTTAAATCCGCTCCTGAGCGCCGAGGCGCAAACCCTCTGGATGAACCGGTTCGATGCGGCAGTGCAACGGATGGACGGCCTCATTGTCACCGGTGCGGGCGCTCAGGCAATCCTGCAGCGCCGCTATCCCGCCATGCCGGTTTACTTCTGCGAGCCCGGCGTTGATGTCGAATTTGTCGCTGCGCGGCCGTTGGCAATGGACCGAAACCCTGCCGGCCCGGTCAAGATCATCACCGTTGGCAATCTGCTACCGGCCAAGCGCCCACTGGAACTGCTGACCCTGCTGGCGAGGCAGGAGGCTGACTGGGTCTGGCATATGGCCGGCGATGGCGCGTGTGATCCTCCCTATACCCGCCGCTTCCGCGCCCATATGGACAACCTGGGCCTTAGCAGTCGATGCCACTTACACGGCCCGCTGACCCCGACGCAACTGGCCCGGCTGCTGGCCACCATGGATATATTTGTCAGTTACAGCAGCTATGAATCCTATGGCATGGCGCTGGCTGAAGCCGCGGCGGTTGGACTACCCGCACTGACCACAGCGGTGGGTGATGCAGACCGATTACTGGTTGCAGGAGAGACCGGGCTGGTGGTGCCAGTCGATGATGCGCCGGCCTTCGCTGCCGGTCTGCGACGCCTGCTGGGCGACGGCGCACTCCGTCACCAGTTCCGGCAGGGATTGGGAACTGTCAGGCCACACCGCTGGCAACAGACTTTCAGCAGTTTCTCAGCTGCCGTGCAGAGCCTTGCCAGACGTTGACACAGCGGTGCCACCGCGCCGACAGGTCATGGCTTGTCATTCCCTGCTCATTACCGGATTATTCACCGCCACGCCCCTGCCGCGACTCGCGCGCAGGGACGCCCCTTAACTGCGATTTGGAGAATGTCATGCGTGTTGTTTTGTCTGCCCTGTGTCTGGTGATGATTTTCAGTCTTAGCGCCTGCGGCACCAAACTGGAGGGCAGCTCAGCCAACCAACGGTCGCAGATTCGGGCCATGGAGAGCGACACCCTGCAGAAGCTTTACGCCCAACATCCTGCGGCCCAGCGCGAGATTCAGCGGTCGGTGGGCTACGCGGTATTCGACTCCAGCGGCGGTAAATTCCTCTACGGCGGGCTGGACCACGGCAATGGCGTCGTGATCGATAACCGGAGCCACAAACGTACCTACATGAAAATGTTCGAGTTACAGCCGGGTTTCGGCTTTGGCTTTACCAATTTCAGGCTGATATTCCTGTTCACTACCCGCTCGGCCATGGATGACTTCGTGAATTCCGGCTGGGAGTTCGGTGCGCGGGCAGCCGCGGCGGCCAAGGACAAGACTCAGGGAGGGGCGGCCGAGGCGGGCTATAACGTGTCGCCTGGTATTACCCTGTATCAGCTGACCGAGGAGGGTGCCATCGCCGGCATCAGCATCACCGGTGCCAAATACTGGCGCAACGATGACCTCAACCAGCCCTGAAACGGGGCTGACGCCGGCCTAGTGGCGAGTGTCTGGCGTCAGGCTCAGACCACTCACCTCAAAGGCCAGCAGGTCGATGAAGCGGGATACCCGCTCCTGTTGGGAGACCGCCTCAACCAGGCTCTGCTTTTCCAGCGCGTCCAGCGGCAACTGACCCGCCAGCGCATTGACCAGCATGAACAGCGGCATGTCTTCCACCTCGGACCAATCGGTCTTGAAGCCATGCCGTTTCGAATAAGCCCGTAGCAGCAGCATAAACCGCTCCCGCTCCGCGCTGTCCTCGCTCGTCTCCCCTTCGATATCCTGCCGGAAGCGGCTCCAGCTGACCATGGCCTGCCGATAGCGCCGCTCGGCAGGCAGTTCCGCGACAATATCGAAACGGCAGACCCCACCCAGAATGATAAACAGCCGACGATCGGGCAACTCATTAAAGCAGACGATGCGTCCTGCGGTACCCGTGCGATAGAGCGCATCCTCCCCGCTACTGGTGTCGGGCTGAACCATGCCGATCAGTCTTTCCTCCTTCAGCGTATCAACCACCAAATCCAGATAACGCGGCTCAAACACATTCAGCGGAAGCTGACAGCCTGGCATGACGATGGCGTCAGCTAGCGGAAACAACGGCAGTGTCGGCGGTAATGTCTCGAATGAAACGCTAAAGAAGTCAGATGACATGATGATCCCGAGTAAGTGATAGCAAGGCAGCGAGTCGCACAGCCGTCCGATAAAA
>JBILXN010000030.1:0-16950 GCA_044378425.1 Methylococcaceae bacterium | reverse complement strand
CGAAAGATTGATCGGAGCAACCCTGCCGGTCAGTGATGTCGCCCGGCGGTCCGTCGCCAGGTCATGGCCCCTGCCGCCCGGCTGTGATCGGGGCTGAAGCCGCAAGAACTCAGGTGGTGCCCGCATTCAATCGGCTTTTGCGGGCCACCAAGCGGTTTACCGAAAAACTGAGTGCCACAAAGGCGAGGCTGGCGCCGGCGAAATAACCGCCCATTCGCGCCAGATCGGCCTGTATGGCGCCGGCGCCGATCAGGCTGGCAGTTATGCCAAGGGGAAGGAAGCCGATGAAACTGCCAATCCAGAAATCGCGATGACTGACCGGACTCCAGCCTAGCAATATGTCGTTGTAAAGCCCTGCCAGAGGTAACTGTCGCACCAGCAGCACCGAAAACCAGCCGGTGCCAGCCGGCATGCTGATGCTGCGCAATGCGGGATATTTTTTCAGCAGCCGCTCGGGGGTGGTGGAGCGCGCTACCAGAAAGAGGCCATAGGCACCCAGCAGACTGCCCAACTGACTCCAGACAAAGCCCCATTCAAAACCAAACAGCCAACCGGCGACGATACAGAAGATCAGTCTTGGCATACCCAGTGCCGTTGCTGCCGCCGTACCGATAGTAAATGCCAGAGGCGCCCATGGCCCCAGTTCTGCCAGCGCAGTGCGCAACGCCTCGCTATGATCAAACCACTCCTTGAGTGGCAGGGTCAGGACGAGTGGACTGGCCAATAACACGAGCCCAATCACAGTGGCCGTAAGTTTTTTCATGGCATGACGCGAATCAGATGGAAGGATGATTGAGGGTTATTGGCAATGGCGTCATCTCATGGCTGCGTTAGCGCTGACAGACCCGTCCGTCTGTCAAGGGTATCAAAATGCCGCCATGTCATGAACCTGAGCCCTGGCGATTCCGATAGACAGAGTATTTACCGGATGCCAAAAAGCCAGGCCTCGCCTGTAAATTCAGCGGGTGCAGCCTGTCACAGTGGGGCTGGGGCCAAAACGCCCGGCCGTCAAGGCGGTTGAGATTGTCCGGGGTGCGCGGTATAAATCAACCATGATGAATAAAGATGCACCTACGACAATACCCGACAGTGATTTAATAGCCGGCAATGAAAGCGCGGGTCAGCCGGCTCAGGATACTGCCGGAGCGGCAACCCGCACCCCCTCCACCCGGCCGCCAGATCCCACCCGTTACGGTGACTGGGAGAAAGCCGGACGCTGTATTGATTTCTGATGCGAGCCCGCAACCCGGCCGCCAGTACCCCCAAGGTCAATCGACCGCTATCACCTCACCTGCAGATCTACCGACTGCCGCTGACTGCCCTGCTTTCCATCAGCCATCGCATCACCGGACTCTTTCTGTGCGGCGGCCTGCTGCTACTGACGCTGCTGCTGACCCTCGCGGCGATCGGCCCTGAAGTGTATGAATCGGCCCGGCTCTGGCTGGCTTCCCTGCCCGGACAGGTACTGCTCTGGGGCTTCATCTATGCGCTGGTCTTCCACGCCTGTCATGGCGTCCGTCACCTGATATGGGATAGCGGTCGTGGCTTTGCACGGAACGCCCAGTTCACGTTCAATCTCATCGAAGTTATGGCCTCGGTCCTGCTGACGGGCCTGCTGTTCGTCTTTAACGCTGCAGGTGCCGTATGAGCCAACAGCATCCGGCGACGCGTCACTGGCGGCATCAGCAGTTCAGCGCGGTGGCGTTAATCCCCCTCGCGCTCTGGCTGGCGCTATTCATAGCCGAATTACCCAGGCTTGATCATGCCGGTCTGCTGACGCGCCTGCAGTCGCCCTGGCGGGTTGCCGGGCTCATCAGTTTTGGCCTGATTGGCCTCTACCATGCCGGTCTCGGCCTGCAGATGGTGATTGAGGATTATGTCCACGCGCCGCGCTGGCATACCGGTGCGCTATGGGCCATACGCATCAGCTTATGGGGGACCGGTCTTATGCTCTGCCTGTCCGCTCTCACGTTGACTCTGAACCAGGTAATCTGACATGGGCCCAGCCTATCCGATCACAGAACATCACTACGATGCCATCGTGGTAGGCGCCGGCGGTGCCGGACTGCGGGCAACGCTCGGTCTGGCTGAACGTGGCCTGCGCACCGCCTGTATCAGCAAGGTGTTCCCGACCCGCAGTCACACCGTCGCGGCTCAGGGCGGTATCAGTGCGGCGCTGGGCAACATGGGTGAGGACGACTGGCGCTGGCACATGTATGACACCGTCAAGGGTTCCGATTGGCTGGGTGATCAGGACGCCATCGAGTATATGTGCCGTGAGGCGATATCCGCCGTCATTGAGCTTGAGCATCTCGGCGTCCCCTTTTCGCGTACCGAGGACGGCAGAATTTACCAGCGTGCCTTTGGCGGCATGACCACTCATTTTGGCGAGGGTAGCGCCCAGCGCACCTGTGCGGCGGCCGATCATACCGGACACGCCATTCTGCACACGCTCTACCAGCAGTCACTGAAGCATCAGGTCGAGTTCTTTATCGAGTACATCACCCTTGATCTTATTATGGATGAGGGCGTCTGCCGCGGTGTGCTGGCCTGGCGACTTGAAGATGGCAGTCTGCACGTGTTTCGGGGACATCAGGTCATACTGGCCACCGGTGGCTATGGCCGCAGCTATTTTTCCTGCACTTCGGCCCACACCACGACCGGCGATGGCAACGGCATGGTTCTAAGGGCGGGCCTGCCGTTGCAGGATATGGAATTCGTCCAGTTCCACCCGACTGGTATCTATGGCGCAGGCTGCCTGATCAGCGAAGGGGTGCGGGGCGAAGGGGGTTACCTGACCAATGCCGAGGGTGAACGCTTCATGGCCCGCTATGCGCCCCATGCTCGCGATCTTGCCTCACGCGATGTCGTCAGCCGGGCAATCACCCTTGAAATCAACGAGGGTCGCGGTTGCGGACCGCACAAGGACTTCGTCTACCTGCACCTCGAACACGTTGACCCCGCGATCATTGATGAGCGACTCCCCGGCATCGCCGAGACCGCCCGCATTTTCGCGGGAATTGATGTTCGCAAACAGCCGATGCCGGTCTTGCCCACAGTTCATTACAACATGGGCGGTATTCCCGCCAACTACCGGGGCGAAGTCGTTACACTCCGTAATGGCGACCCCGAATCGGTAGTGCCGGGCTTGATGGCGATAGGCGAAGCGGCCTGTGTCTCGGTCCATGGGGCCAATCGTCTGGGCTCCAATTCCCTGCTTGACCTCGTAGTATTTGGCCGGGCGGCGGCCATCCGGGCGGCTGAACTGATAGCGCCGGGGCAAGCCCACAAACCGCTATCCGGTTCTCACTGGGCCGCCTCACTTGATCGATTCGATCGCCTGCGACACGCTCGGGGCAGTCTCCGCAGTGCAGACATTCGTGTCGCCATGCAACGTACCATGCAGCGACATGCCAGCGTGTTTCGCACTGGCGCGTTGCTGCAAGAGGGCATGGACACACTGGCCGGCATCATTGACTCGTTCCGCAAGGTCCGGCTGGATGATCACTCGCTGATCTGGAATACCGATCTGGTGGAGACACTGGAACTCGAAAATCTGCTCAGCCAGTCAATGGTCACCCTCGCCGGCGCCCTGAATCGCCGCGAAAGCCGGGGGGCCCATGCACGCGATGACTATCCGGAGCGGGATGATGAACACTGGCTGAAGCACTCGCTGCTCTGGCTGGATGCTGCCAACAGGCTTGCGATTGATTACCGGCCGGTCCACCTTTACACCCTAAGTGATGATGTCGCAGTCATCCCACCGGCCAAGCGCGTGTACTGAAGAACACCCGAACCAGGAGCCCCACACCATGGCCCTCTTCACCCTGCCAGCCAACGCCAAGGTCGTCCGTGGTCAGCACCACCCTGCGCCCGCCGGTGCCGTTGACACCCGCCGCATAGAAATTTACCGCTATGACCCCGATAGCGGTCAGAATCCGCGACTCGACAGCTACGAGATAGACCTTGCTCACTGCGGGCCGATGGTGCTGGACGCCCTGCTCACCGTGAAAAACGAGATCGACAGTACCCTCACCTTTCGCCGCTCCTGCCGTGAAGGCGTCTGCGGGTCCTGCGCCATGAATATCGACGGCCGTAACACGCTAGCCTGTACCAAGGCGCTGGATGAGTGTGCCTCGACCGTGAGGATCTATCCCCTGCCCCATCTGCCCGTTATCAAGGATCTGGTGCCTGACATGACCCAGATCTATCAGCAGTACGCCTCCATCAAGCCCTGGCTGGAGGCTGATGAGCCACCCGCCAATGGCCGGGAACACCTGCAGTCTCACAGCGAGCGGGCTGAACTGGATGGCCTTTACGAGTGCATACTCTGCGCGTGTTGCTCGACCAGTTGCCCCAGCTACTGGTGGAACGGCGACAAATATCTCGGGCCAGCCGTCCTGTTGCAGGCCCAGCGCTGGATCAAGGACAGCCGCGACCGGGAGACCCGCCAGCGGCTTGATGCATTGGAAGACCCCTTCAAGCTTTATCGCTGCCACACGATCATGAACTGCACCGACAGTTGCCCCAAAGGACTGAATCCGGCCAAGGCCATCGCCGACATCAAGCTCAAAATGCGTGATCGCGAGGACTAACCCCCATGCATCAGGCACAACTCCGCTGGCGCTGTCGGCGCGGCATGAAGGAGCTCGATTACCTGTTATTGGCCCATCTTAACCACTGCCAGACATTACCGGACCCCCTGGGCGCTGCTGAAACAGCCCTGTTACAGCGTTTGCTGGAGGAGTCCGACGATACGCTCTGGCGGTATTTTTACCGCGCACTCACCCCCGGGGATCCCGTACTTGCCGCCCTCGTCGACCGCATTCTCTCCACCGCTGCATCTCATACTTGAACCCTCCCCCAGCCTGGCAACAAGTCTGATTCTGCTGCACGGTCTGGCGCTGCTGGCTTCTGCAGCAAGCCCGCTGCCTGTGTGGGTAAAGGCCTTGCTAGGGATGGCGGTGATCGCCAGTCAGGCGTTTTACTGGCGTGGACGCGACCGCTACCGGGGTCTGACCCTGCTGGCTGATGGCGACTGGGAGATCATCGAGCGGGACGGGTTGACCCGGGCTAGCCTTGAGCCGTCCTCGGTCATCACAC
The DNA here is from genome assembly GCA_044378425.1 of Methylococcaceae bacterium. GTDB lineage: Bacteria > Pseudomonadota > Gammaproteobacteria > Methylococcales > Methylococcaceae > UBA6136. The sequence continues at coordinate 11,847 of JBILXN010000030.1, read as the reverse complement.
CCTGGCTGGTCATCTTGCACTTAGCATCGTCTCAGGGCCGGCGAGCCATTCCGATCTGCCGCGATAGCACGGACCCCGAATCCTTCCGTCGACTGCGGGTCCGGCTTCGGATCGGAGCTTAGGGTTTAAGATCAGCCTGACCCTGGGACCTGTCGAACCGTCCATTGAACTCTCCATGTAGAATGGCGGGACGACCGTAGTATTCCTAATCAACCTTCATGCCCGTCAATCGCCCGCCATCCCTCTCGCCTGAAACACCCAGTGGTAGTCGAAGCTCATTGAAGGCCATACTTTTCGCTGGGTTGATTACCCTGGTCGGCTGTGAACAGGCACCCGTACCCGCGACAGGTTCAAGCAAAATGCCGCCGGTGCCGGTCAAGACCGTCACACCGCTGCAGGAGGCCGTGCTGGACTGGGACAGCTACACCGGGCGTATCGAAGCCATCGAATCGGTTGAGGTCAGGGCGCGGGTTAGCGGCTATCTGGAGCAGGTTCGATTTAGGGATGGCGATCATGTGAAAAAAGGCGACTTGCTGTTCGTAATCGATTCGCGCAGCTATGCCGCGGATCTGAAACGGGCGGAGGCCGAATTGAGCCGGAGCCGCAGCAAACTGCAACTGGCCCAGAATGATCTCAAGCGCGCTGAGCGTTTGCGGCTCTCCAAGGCGATCTCCGATGAGGAATACGAGGCCCGTATTCAGGGCCAGACCGAATCCACCGCGACACTGAATGGGGCGGAGGCGGCCGTGCAAATGGCGCGGCTCAATCTGGAATTCACTCAGGTACGCTCCCCCATCAATGGCCGCATCGGTCGCGAACTCATCACGCCCGGAAATCTGGTCAGTGGTGACCAAACCCTGCTCACCCACATTGTTTCGGTCGATCCCATCTATGTCTATCTCGACACCGATGAGCGCGCAGTGCTCAAGTACCGCCGGCTGTCGGCCAGCGGTGAGCGCAGTGACCATGGTGATGGCTGGATCATCGCCGAACTGGGGCTGGTCGATGAAACAGGTTACCCGCACAAGGGCCACATCGACTATGTAGACCCCCGGATGGACCCTGCAACCGGCACCCTGCGGGTGCGCGGCATATTCCCCAATCCGTCAGAGCTGCTCAGTCCCGGCCTGTTCGCCCGCGTCAGGATTCATGGCGGCAAGCCCCACCCTGCCCTGGTCATACCGGGCAGAGCAATAGCCACCGATCAGGATCAGAAATACGTCTGGGTGGCAAAGCCCGATGGCACCATCGAGTACCGGCGGATCGAAATGGGTGGTCCGTTCGGCACGTTCAGGGCCGTTACGGCGGGGCTGAGTCTCAGTGATGAGGTCGTGGTGGACGGTCTTCCCAAATTGCGTCCGGGCGTAAAGGTGGCGGCTGAGCGCATTGCCGAACCCTTTGACGGTCAGGCGGGATCGAATTGATCGCATTGGCATGAATCGCTTCACCCATTTCTTCATCCAGCGGCCAATTTTCGCCTCGGTACTGTCGATTCTGATTGTGCTGATCGGCACTCTTTCGCTCATGGGCCTCCCCATCGCCCAGTATCCGGAAATCGCTCCGCCCAGCGTACAGATACGCGCTATTTTTCCTGGCGCCAATGCCAAGGTACTCTCGGAAACGGTTGCAACGCCGCTGGAGCAGGAAGTCAACGGAGTGGAGGACATGCTGTATATGTCTTCACAATCCTCCAACGACGGCGTCATGCAGCTGACCGTGACATTCAAGCAAGGGACCAATCTCGACAAGGCCCAGGTTCAGGTGCAGAACCGGGTGTCGCTGGCAGAGCCGAGGTTGCCTGAAGAAGTGCGACGGCAGGGCATTGTAGTGCGCAAACGCAGCCCCGACCTCAGCATGGTGATCAACCTGACCTCACCGGATCAGCGCTACGACAACGTCTACATGACCAACTACGCGTTGTTGCAGATCAAGGACACGCTGGCGCGTATTTCGGGTGTGGGCGATATCACCCTGTTCGGTGGCCGTGAGTACAGCATGCGCATCTGGCTGGATCCGGGCAAGGTCGCTGCCCGCAATCTGACAGCCTCTGATGTGGTACGCGCCATTCGCGAACAGAACATTCAGGTTGCCGCCGGGGTCGTCGGCGGCCCGCCCAGTCCCGCGCACACCGATTTTCAGTTTACGGTCATGACCCAGGGCCGGCTGACCGAGCCTGGGCAATTTGCCGACATCATCATCAAGACGGGTCAGGAGGGGCAGATCACCCGGCTCAGGGATATCGCCCGGATTGAGATGGGTTCCAAGGACTACAACGCCGAGTTGTTTCTGGACGGTCAGCACAGCGTCGGTCTTGCCGTGTTCCAGATGCCCGGCAGCAATGCCCTCAAAACCAAGGAGGCCGTTGTCGCTGCGATGGAGAAGCTGAAACAGCGCTTCCCCGAGGGGCTGGATTACATCCTGTCCTACGATACCGTGGTATTTATTCAGCAATCGATCGACAAGGTCATCACCACACTCTTTGAGGCGATTCTGCTGGTCGTGCTGGTGGTGTTGATCTTTCTGCAAACCTGGCGGGCGACACTGATTCCGATACTGGCCGTCCCTGTGTCACTGATCGGCACCTTCGCCGTCATGGCCGCAATGGGGCTGTCACTCAATACCCTGTCGCTGTTCGGGCTGGTGCTGGCGATCGGCATCGTGGTGGACGATGCGATCGTCGTGGTCGAAAACGTCGAGCGCAACATGGCCCTGGGGATGCGGGCCCGGGAAGCCACCCGTCAGGCCATGAGCGAAGTCGTTGGCCCCATCGTGGCGACAGCCTGGGTACTGGTGGCTGTTTTCGTACCCACGACCTTCATCACCGGCGTTTCCGGTGCCTTTTATCGGCAGTTCGCCCTGACCATCGCCGTATCGACGGTCATTTCCGCATTCAACTCACTGACGCTCAGCCCGGCACTGTGCGCTTTGTTGCTGGATCGCGATCATCACAATCATGACCGGCTTACCCGCGTCATTGATACCGTGTTTGGGTGGGCATTCCGCGGCTTCAACCGCCTGTTTGAATACTTCGGCAATGGCTATGTCTGGCTGGTCGGGCGCCTGATTCGGATGGCCGGCGGGGTCATGGTGCTTTATCTGCTACTCAACGGCCTGAATTTTCTGGCGTTCGATAAAGTCCCGACCGGCTTTATACCGGCGCAGGACATGGGTTACCTGATTGTCTATGCCCAACTGCCGGATGCGGCCTCGCTTGAGCGAACCCGGGCCGTGATCAAGGAGGCCAGCGCCATCATCCTCGACACGCCCGGTATCACGCATGTCAATGCCTACGCCGGCTTTTCGGTGCTGTCGTCATCCAATCAGTCCAATGCCGGCACCTTGTTCACCCGCCTGAGCAATCCGGATCTGCGTAGCGGTGATCCCACCCTGCAAACCGAAGCCATGGTGGCAACCCTGCAAAAGCGTTTGGCCACCCTTGATGATGCCTTTATCGCCGTGTTCGCTCCGCCGCCTGTTCGGGGACTGAGCACTGTCGGTGGCTTCAAGCTGCAGATTCAAGACCTCACCAATCAGGGGCCGCAGGCACTGTCGCGGGTGATTGATGACATCATCGCCAAGGCCAGCACCTTGCCGGGCATGGCCCGGGTGTTCTCAACTTTCCGCGCCGGCGTGCCGCAAGTCTATGTGGATGTGGACCGTAGTCTGGCGAAGTCGATCAACGTGCCACTGGCCAATATCTTCGAGACATTGCAGATTTACCTGGGCTCGCTTTATGTGAATGATTTTAATCTGCTGGGGCGTACTTATCAGGTAATGACTCAGGCCGATGCCGCATTCAGGGCAGGCCCCGATGACATCAGCTCGCTCAAGACCCGCAATCAGGCCGGCGACATGGTCCCGCTGGGAACACTGGTCAAGGTAAACGCAATAGCCGGACCGGACAAGATTCCCCACTACAACATCTACCCCGCCGCCGAAATCAATGGCATCACCCTGCCGGGTGTGAGCACCGGTCAGTCGATTGCGACGATGGAAGCACTGCTCAAGGCGGAACTGCCGCCGACCATGGGCTTTGAATGGACCGAACTCAGCCTCCAGCAGATTCTGGCCGGCAACACGGCCGCTCTGATTTTTCCACTCAGCGTCATCTTTGTTTTTCTGGCCCTCGCCGCCCAGTATGAGAGTTGGTCGCTGCCGATTGCTGTCATCCTGATTGTGCCCATCTGCCTTTTGAGTGCGCTGGCTGGCGTCTGGCTACGCGGTATGGATAACAACATCTTTACCCAGATTGGTTTCATCGTGCTGGTTGGGCTGGCTAGCAAAAACGCCATACTGATCGTCGAATTTGCCAAGCGCAGACAGGAAGCGGGGCTTACCCCCTACCAGGCGGCAGTGGAAGCCGCACGCCTGCGACTGCGGCCTATCATCATGACGTCGCTGGCCTTCATCATGGGGGTGTTCCCGCTGGTGATCTCCACCGGCGCAGGTGCCGAGGTGCGCCAAATCCTTGGGACCGCGGTGTTCAGCGGCATGCTGGGAGTCACCCTGTTCGGCTTGCTGCTGACACCGGTGTTTTATGTCCTGGTCCAGCGTATCGCCGAGAGGCGGAAAGCCGGTCATGATTGAGCGGCCGGCATCCTTTCGGCTGCTCGCGCTGGCCTGCGTTATCAGCCTGGGCCTGAACGGCTGTCCGGTGGGACCGTCCTATGAACGTCCGCCAGCTGAAACCGGTAAAATTTTCGGCAACGCCGCTGAAGCCGAATACAAACCCCGCCCTATTGATGTCGCATGGTGGCACCAGTTTAACGACCCCAAACTTGAGCAACTCATCGCGTTGGCGGTGAGAAATAACTACGATCTCCAGGCCGCGGAGGCTCATCTGCGCGAGGCGCGGGCGATGTTTCTGGATGCGGGGTTGAACCTGTTACCCCATGTGACGACCCACGGTAATTACACTCAGTTAGAGCGCAGTCTGGATGCGCTCAATCGGCGCAACTTTGTGCCGCGCACGCTCAATCTCTACAGCGTAGGCTTCGACAGCTGGTGGGAAATCGACATCTTCGGGCGTATCCGCCGCGGTATCCAGTCGAAGGAGGCGGAGATTGAAGCCGCCGAGGCCGACCGTCGTTATTTGACGCTGAGCGTCATCACCGAACTGGCCCGCAATTATTTTGAATTACGGGGTCATCAAAACCAGTTGGCGGTTGATCAGCGCAATGCCCAGAATCAGGAAGCGACCTGGAAATTGACTCTGGCGCGGCTGGATGCGGGTATGGGAACAGAGCTTGATACGTCCCGCGCCAAGGCACAGTTCGATACGACCCGCGCCTTGATTCCGCCACTGGACAGTGAAATTCATCAGGATATTCACCGCATTTCGGTGCTGACCGGCCAGATTCCTTCGGCCCTGCTGGCAGATCTGACGCGTCAGGCAGCGCTACCCAAGGCGCCGGAGGTTATCACGATCGGCAGCCCTGCCGAGCTGCTCCGGCGGCGCCCTGACATTCGTGCTGCCGAGCGGGCTCTGGCGAGCGCGACGGCCCGCATTGGAGTAGCCACCGCCGACCTGTTCCCCCGCGTCAGCTTTGTCGGCAGTTTCAACCTGGAATCCAACTCGCTGACCGGGCTGGCCGCTCCCGGCACCACAGCCTACAATTTCGGCCCGCGCATTACCTGGGCCGCCTTCGAGTTGGGGCAGGTCTACGCCCGCATCAAGGCGGCGGATGCCAACGCCGATGCCAGCCTCGCAGAATATCAGCAGGTGGTGCTAAATGCCCTTGAAGAAACCGAAAACGCCCTGGTGGTCTATGACCGTCTGCGTGACCGGCAGGCCCTCTTGAAAACTGCCGCAGAAGCGAGCAGCAAGGCTTACGCTATCGCCAATATCCGCTTTGAGGAGGGCATTGAGGATTTTCTGAATCTCCTCGACACCGAACGCCGTTTGCTCCTTGACCAGCGCGAATACGCCCAAAGCCAGACCGCCACGGCAGCGGCGCTCATCAGTATTTACAAGGCACTGGGCGGCGGCTGGGAAAGATTCCAGACCCCTGAGGATGCCAAACGACCGGTCGAGGATGTGTTTACGCCCTGAGTTAGCGGCGGGTGATGAGGACATCATCAAGCCCGATGTCGCAGGCCGCCAGACAGTCGTCAATCGTATCGCCGCAATGGCCGGGTTCCGCCACAAAGTCGGGCGGCGGGATGCACTGGGAACCGTCGGTTTGCCGCATACAGATAACCCAGTTCTGACGCGCGCGCTCAAGTTCGAACTGGCGCTCCCGGTTTCTGCGGGAGAGACTGAGGGTGCATTGTTCGGCATTGGCCAGACACTGCCGGCCGCAGGCTTGTCGATAGTCCAGCGGGGGGCCATCAAGCCCGCTGAAACCGGGCCACGAGCACGCTGCCAGCACGAGGGTACCCGCAGCCAGCACGACGCTGCCAATAGCAGAAACATTTGCCGACAGGTTCTTTTGCCGTGGCGGGGGTGTCGGCCTGATCTCGCCTGGCGCGTGACTATGCTTTGGAATCATCTGACAACAGTGTCTTATGGAAAACGAACTACTCTACGAAGTTGATGAGCACGATCGCGTAGTGAACTCACGCAGCCGGGGTGATTTGCACCGGCTGGGCCTTCGCCATCGCGCGGTTCATATTCTGGTTTGCAACCACAAGGGCGACGTATTTCTGCAAAAACGCGCCATGAGCAAGGACATTAACCCGGGCCTATGGGACACTTCGGCTGCGGGCCATGTCGATTTTGGCGAATCCTACGAGGAGTCGGCGCGGCGGGAACTGGCCGAGGAGTTAGGCATTGACCCTCCCGAGAGGTTTGAACACCTGTTCAAATTGCCAGCAACCGCAACGACTGGCTGGGAGTTCATAGAAGTCTACCGGGCCGTGTACGAAGGGACGATGACCCTGCAGCCGACCGAAATCGACAGGGGCGAGTGGCTGAGCCCTGAAGATATCGATCGGTGGCTGGCCACCGGTGGGGAGCTGACCTCATCGTTTTGTCTGATCTGGCAGCGTTATCGCGAGATGACCTGATTGCCACAAACAGGCAAATGCCTGACGGGTCGAGTCAAAGGCGAAGGCGGCAGGATCGACTTGCTCCGGCCTTAGCAGCACGAAATCACCCACATCATCGGCCGCGCGTATGCCAGCGATCGACGCTGCCTCGCAGACGAAAAAAAGATCGGTGGTCTTGTAGGGTACGCCCGCATAGCGGTAATCATTCGGCTGACTGGCGAGATAATGCAAATCGCCCACCTCAATGCCCAGTTCCTCACGTATTTCGCGCCGCAAGCCGTCCTCGACCCGCTCACCGGCATCAACAAAGCCACCCGGCACATCCAGCATACCCTGCCCCGGATCACGCCCTCTGACGCATAACACTAACTGCCCCGCATGAAACACAAAAGCGCCGCTAGCAGCCGCGCTATTAAAATAAAACGTGAACCCGCACGCCTGACAGAGCAGACACCTTTGCGGGCTGATCGGGGGTGAGGGCTCACCGCAGTGGGGGCAGTATTTGAAGGCAACAGCCAATGCCTGGTGGGTTGCCGCCTTACTTTTGGCAGAATGGATGGCTGTCATGGCGCACCTGTTATCCGAATCGTTTCCTGAAACTACTGCGATGGCTGGGCAAGCCGGCCCGGGGAGCGGCTGGCGCCATCTCCTGCGCATGGGGCGCCCGGGTCATTCACCCATCGGCCAGCCGCCGTCCCTGAGAAGCGGATCACGCGCGTGATCGGCATCTTATGATGACTTCGGTGTAAGCTTAAGCGACAAAGCATACTCAATAGTAGCCTTCATTCATGCCATTTCATCTACATCTGCGCCGTCTATGTCTTATTGTCTGTCTGACGCTGGCCGAGGCGCCGGGAGCTGAGCCGTATTCGTCAGAGGACTGTCGTTCTGCTGAGACGGCTACCTTATGGATATCACCCGCCCGGCCCTTGCCGGGGGAGCCGCTCCGGGTCATGGCGGTGCTGACGGAGGGGGGCGCAGATCATCTGAGCATCGTTAAGGCCGATGGCCGCGCGGTTCCAATTCAAACCAAAAACCTGAGCGGTCCCCCTCACAGTCTCTATGGAGAAATCGGGAGTGCACCCGGTGGAGAGTACCGCATTACCGTAGAGCGCGAGGGCGAGACCCTTGCCTGCCGCAGGGTGGGCGATGGCGCCGTGGTCCCCCAACCTGATGACTGGAGTCCTCAGGTAGAAGCTTTTTTTTCTGCCTGGATCGAGCAGTTATTTGATGCGCCTGTGGATGAGAGCCTAAGTTTTAGCTCACTGGAGCCGGTGTTACGTGATCGCGACCGCAATATGCTCTACAACCATCTCGGCACCCATGAAGATGTGCGGTTGCCGGCTCAACCGGATTGTGCCGACCTGCCCTACTTTTTGCGCGCATACTTCGCCTGGAAGCTGGGCTTGCCGATATCCTTTCGTGCCTGTGATCGGGGGACAGCCCGTCGCCCACCCCTCTGCGGTTCACCGAATCTGGATGACCGTTTCAGCCGGGGAAGTCAGACTGCCGGCAGCTTTAACAGTCTCATGCGGCAGATAGCCGACACCGTCCATTCCGGCAGCGCCCGCACCGCACTGCATTCGGATGCCACGGATTTCTACCCGGTCGCTCTGGAGCAGGCGTCATTGCGCCCCGGTACAGTCTATGCCGATCCCTATGGTCACACGCTTATCATTGCCAAATGGATCCCGCAGTCTGCCAGCAACCCCGGCCTGCTGTTGGCGGTCGATGCTCAGCCGGACAATTCAGTCACCCGTAAGCGGTTTTGGGAAGGCAATTTTTTGTTTGCCGATAGTCCAGGGGCAGGTCCCGGCTTCAAAGCCTTTCGACCGCTACTGCGCAGCGAGGGCCGACTGGGTCTGCCCGGCAACAGTCGTCTGGCGGTTAATGCGCCGTCGGCACTCTACTCTGATCAGCAGGAAGGGCTTGCCGCCGAGGATTTCTACGCGGCAATGGGCAGCATCATGAATCCCCGGGGTTTAGCGCCTGAGGTGGCCTATGACGCCATGATGGATGCACTGGTCGAACAGATCGAAACGCGGGTCACCGCGATAAACAACGGCGAAACCTATCTGCGCCAACATCGGGGTGGGGTCATCAGCATGCCCTCGGGCGCGGCAATATTCCAGACCACCGGCCCGTGGGAAGACTACGCCACACCCTCGCGTGATATGCGCTTGCTGATCGCAATGAACGTTATCGCAGCCCTGCCGGAGCGAATTGTCCGATATCCCAAAGGGTTTGCACTGTCCGGTCGGGCTCCGGATGAGGCCCGTTCTGCCATAGAAGCGCGTCACGCCGAGGCGGCAGCCACCCGCCGCTTCAGTTATACCCGCAGCGATGGTAGCCCGTGGCAGTTGAGCGTAGCGGACCTGATAGAGCGTCGATCGGCGCTGGAAGTCGGCTATAACCCTAATGCCTGTGTAGAATCACGGTGGGGGGCGCCCGCCGATTCCAGCGAATACGAAACCTGTCGCCGCCATCCCTCTCCTGAACAGACCCAGCGCATGGAGTACTACCGGACATGGTTCCGCGAGACCCGGCGCCCTACCCAATAAGAACATGAAGACTATCGTCCCCGTCATCATCGCCGCCGTTCTGGTGCTTCAATCAGGCTGTGCCGGCAAGAAAAAACCCACGGAAACAGATGCCTCAACCCCCGGTGGTGAAACCTCTGCTCTGGAAGATAGAAAAAAATCCTCAGCCTTGCGGCAACAGATTGTGCAACTCGCCAAGCAGGAATGGCAATATTTCGGCAAGCAGGTAATCCAGCTCAACGGCGATGAAGAAAGCATCCCCCACGTCGGCAAATGGGAGGATGATGGAGGCCCCTATACTGCCCGGGTCAATACCTATTGGCGCAGTGTCGGTAAACCGGGTCTGGATGGAATGGATTGCAAGCAACCCTGGTCGGCAGCCTTTATCAGTTGGGTCATGGATTCGGCGGGTGTACCGCACTCGCTATTCCCGCCTGATGATGCTCACTGGGGCTATGTTCATTACATCCTTGATCATTCAGACTCGGCTAATTCCGGTTTCATCGGTCATAGCATCACTGAATATAAACCCAGGCCAGGCGATCTCATCTGTGCTACCCGCGGCAATCGTGGCTATACGCCGGTATATGCCATGGATCCAATAACCGTTTTGCAGGGGCATAGCAAACTCCATTGCGATATCGTGGTTGAGCATAATGGCAACCAGATCGGCGTCATAGGGGGTAATGTCCGCAATTCTGTTTCGAAAACAGTAATGAACCTGAGTCCGGAGGGCAGGCTTCAGATTTCAGAGCGGCGCCCATGGTTTGTCGTTTTGGAAAACAGGCTGTAACGCCCACCGAGCTCCATTTTTCATCGATCGATAACATGATTGCCGTGCGGTTCATTGCAAACGTTCTTCACCACAGATTAGTGGCTTGCCTGATGATTGCCATGACCTCATGTTCGCCGGCTATTTCGGCGGATGAGGCATTGATCACGCTCATGCTTGGCAAAGATGTCGGCGCTACCCAACCACGGAAGATTGATACGAATACGCTGAAGGTATTGGCCGGTACAACCGGATACCCTCTCGAGTGGTCTGCCTTCACCCGAACGAATGGACAAGTCATAAGATTACCGTCGGGTTTGAGCAGGCTGGAAGTTGAGCGCGCTGCCCGAGTGATCGCCACTGTTAAAGGGGTTATCTGGGCAGAGGCCACATCTCCGGGTAGCGCCTGGACTGCGAGCAGCCCGGCCCATTCCGCGACTGAACAGGGCCGCGCGTTTGTATCCCCCGCCAAGGCGGCCATCACTAAATTCACGATAAAGTTCCGAGATTCGGGCGGCAATGAGGCTCATGAACTTTCGCCAGACACTGTGCGTGACGTGTCCAGAGCAGTCGGAGTCTCGTTAAAACCCCAGTCACGGATGGCGGACGGTGGGTGGATCTTCAGTCTCCCCGCCATGATCACCCCCCTGCAGGCGCGCCAGATGGAAATGAGGCTGGAGGGCATGCCTGGAGTCGTCTATGCCGATCCTTTGAAAACCAAATCTGCCCGATCCGTGGCTATGCCTGATGATCCCAGGTTGCCCGCCCTGTGGTTCATGCAAGAGCCAAGCCGTTTTGCTGGCACCGCTAATATCCAGCAAGCATGGACGCTTAGTACTGGATCCCGGGACATTACGATTGCGGTACTCGATAGCGGGATCTTGTTCAGGCCGACTCATCCCGATCTGGCTGATAACCTGGTATATCTCAACGATAAGCAAACCATCATCGCCGGCTGGGATATGATCAGCCGGGTGTGGCAGGCCCGAGATGGTAATCGAAGGGATAGTAATCCAAGGGATCAGGGGGACTGGGTCAATAGCCAGACCAGGCAAGCCCATCCTGATGACTGTGATCGAACAGAGCCGAGTTCCTGGCACGGCAGCCATGTAGCCGGAACCATAGCCGCTTCGACCAATAACGGGATTGGCATCAGCGGGGTAAGCTGGCACGCAAGCCTGATACCCGTCAGAGTGCTGGGTGCCTGTTTTGGTGAGGATGCCGACGTTATTGACGGCATTTACTGGGCAGCAGGCAGTAGAGACGTGAGCGGGAGTAGCGCCACAGGTTACCCTGCTAAAATCATCAATCTGAGTTTGGGTGGTGAAGACGAATGCAGCGACAGCTATCAGGCGGCAATCGACTATGCACTGTTGCAGGGTGCCGTGGTGGTGGTTGCCGCCGGCAATGAAAGCATGAATGTGTCGCGTAGCTCGCCTGCAAACTGCAAAGGTGTGATCGCGGTCAGTGCAGTGAACAGGGATGGTGAGCTGGCTTCCTATAGCAACTACGGTAGCGGCATTACTGTGGCAGCACCCGGCGGTG
>JBILXN010000179.1:0-5120 GCA_044378425.1 Methylococcaceae bacterium | reverse complement strand
ACCAGAGATCCGACGCTTCATCATGCACTACGAACGACTCACGCGTCATATGCTGCAGGAAATGCCGGATCGGGCCGATCTGGTCCTTCATCTGGGCGACACCCACCGCTGCACCCGCATCGAATGTCGGCCAAAGCCTGGCTGATGTCGCTGTTGCGATGTCCTCAGCCGCTGTGCTTCAGCTTTTAAGACCGGTGCCGCGGTGCAACAGATACAACGCCCACAGCGTAAGAACGACCACGACGCCGCTACTGACCGCCAGCGACACACTCACCTCAATATCCGTGACACCCAAAAAACCATAACGGACGGCGTTGACCATATAAAGGATGGGATTGGCCAGCGATATTTTTTGCCCCAGTTCGGGCAGAAGATCAATCGAATAAAACACACCACCCAAATAGACCAATGGCGTCAGAACAAAATTGGGCACAATCGAAATATCGTCGAAACTGTTGGCGAAAACCGCATTAATGAAGCCGGCCAGCGCAAACAGGGTAGCGGTCAGCAGGAATACACTGACGATGATCACTGGATGGAGGAACTGGAGATTGGCAAACAGAGACCCGATTGCCGTTACCACCCCACCCACGGCAACCCCCCTGACCACACCACCTCCAACATAGCCTGCGAGGATGACCGCGTTCGAAACTGGGGCGGTGATTAATTCCTCGATATTGCGCTGAAATTTACTGGAATAGAATGAAGAAACCACGTTGCTGTAGGCGTTGGTAATCACCGACATCAGCGCGACTCCGGGCACCAGATAGTCAATGTAAGGAGTGCCTCCCATAGGCCCCACACGTTGGCCAATCAGCGTACCGAAGATCAAAAAATAGAGCGAGGTAGTCACGGCAGCCGGCAGAACAGTCTGCGGCCAGATTCGCATGAATCGGTAAATTTCCTTGTAAAGTATAGTTCTGAGTGCGACGAGTTGCGGACTCGAAAAACGGCGGGTTTTCATGGCTTCCGGATGGTGAACATTTTGGCAGCGGTTTACTGCCGTATTTGTAAGCTACCAAAGACCCGGCATGACGTCCAATCGGCAGCAGCGAACAGGCACCCCGGTACCGCACTTTATTTCCGGTCAGGCCGACAGAGGGAGGCACAAGGTATGCCGTCATGATTGCCATCCAGCCATGTGAAACCACAATGACGAAGGTAATACCTCGCCTCATCACAACTCGATAACGCCCCACACGTCGGCCGACTCCCACAATGCAACGCCGAGCGACGGTTAAGCCGGTTCGGAACGGATTTTTGGCGGGCGTTCGCCTCATCAGGCTGGTGACGGAAAGCCCAGGGTGGTTCCGGTCTCGTGTCGGACCACAAACCCAGTCGTTGCACTCGCGCACCGGCTTCAAGTGCCTGCAGGCTTTCAGATTGGCTGTACTCGGTGTAAAACCACGCCATGCCTCGACGCAGTTGTTCGGCGTTGGCATCAATACCGCTACACTTTACATGTGCCAATTGCCTATCGTATTTGTCGCGGGCTGCCGGTTGGACATCGGCGTAACGCCCATAACAAAGGCTGGAAAGCGAGCGCTTTGCCTGTTGACCATAGGGCTGATCCAGTTCCGGAGCGTCAATCTCGTTCAGCCGAACTTTCACTTCCCGCCCGAGGTGCTTGATAGTCAGAGTGTCCCCGTCATGGACGGCAACAACCCTCCCGGACCAGTCATAGGCCAGCACTTCTGCCGGCGCAAGGCTGATTAACCCGATCAGAATGATAGATATCGTGTTTGGCATAAATGGGATGAGCAATGCTTTTAAGCTGTTGGCACGAGTTGGTTTAGACTATTCTAGCGGCACTGCCAGAAGACGGATGAACCACTGCCATGCGTGTACAAATCTTACCTGCTGTCCTTTTCCTGATGACAGGCTGTATGAACCTCGCTTCCGCAACTGAGCAGAACCAGCGCCCACCGACAACCTGCCCCACTCGTCTGTGCCCTTCCAAAACCACACTGGAGCGGGCACTGAAAGCGATCGAACAACCTTCCGGCATCCGTTTTCGCATCGCCCCCGAGCTCGTCAAGGACCCGATCAGATTAACCGATGACGGAACGAATCATTGGCCAGAGAGGGTCCGCGCCCTGCTGCAAGGTTACAACTGGCTCGGCGTTTCCGATTTTCGCGGCCAACTGGCCGAAGTAACAGTGACGGGCCGTAATGGAAACGGCGTCGCAAATGAGCTTGCTGCGCCAGCCTTACCAGAGCTGCTGAGTTACCGCAAACGACCCTCTGTACTGCCCACTCTGCTCAGACGCTACCCTGCCCACGCCATCCATGCCGTTAGCGTAAACACCCGGTATCTACGCACCATGACCAAGGGCAACAGTATTTCGGTCAAACTGCCCAAGGGGCAGTACAGACTAGTGCACGATAATGACTGGCAGTATGCCGATGGCAGCAAAAGCTGGGTGGCCTACGCAGACTCGACCTCAGGCAGCCGTCAACGAGCGGTGATTACCTTGGGTGGCGGCGACGCTTTGGATGGTCAGATCAGCACACCAGATGGCTTGTATTACCTGGAGTCAGACCCATCGGGTCAGTGGCTGATAGACCTTCAGGCCACCGGTTTCAGCCGCAGCAGCTTTGAGGCGGACGGCTACGCGCCCACACCATCAACTGGCCGACACACTACCAGCTATGCCCTTGCATGGGCCGATAATAAAATCCCGGACCTGGTCTATTCCCAGCCCCCATCAAACCCGGCTAACACCGACGACCAGGGCAATACCGTCATTGATGTCCTGGTGCTGTATTCTGCCGGCCTGAATAAAGCCGGACTTCGCATCAAGACGATGATGGCCCTTGCTAATCAGGCCATGCGTGACAGTCGTGCGGCCGTTTATCTCAATCTGGTCGATATCCGCAAATCAAGGCAACCTGCCGGCGAGCACAATGACAGGACTCTGGAACGACTGACTGAGGGAACGGGCCGCTTGAAAAATGTCCCCGCAATGCGGGAACAAACGGGGGCTGATATGGTGTTGCTGGTGCGGCCCTTCAAGCCGGCCTCTCAGGGCTACTTTTGCGGGGAAGCCTGGGTCAATGGCAGTAACAATGCCATACTTGATTCCGGCCTCGCCTACGGAGTCATCAGTTACGGACAGGCCAACGGTTACTATTGCTCCCACTACACCCTGGCCCATGAGATCGGTCACATCCTGGGAGCGACCCATGATCGTCAACATGCCAATGTCAAAGGCAAGTATGACTATTCCTATGGCTACGGAATCAGTGGCAGTTTCGGCGACATCATGAGCTATTACGACCCCGAGATGGGTCTGTTCTCGAACCCTGACCTGAATGACTGTAACGGACTGCCTTGCGGTGTGGCGGTCGGTCAGGCTAATTCAGCCGATGTCGTATCCACCTTTAACCGGACAGCGGGTGATGTCTCTGCCTTCATGACCAAGCCAGCCAACTCATCTAAAGATTGACCCATCGGGGGTCATGGGCGACTGACGCGGACAGATCCAATCAGTTGCGGGACGTTAAAAACTTCTGACCATCCAACTCCAGCAACAGGTTCTCCTGCTGAATTTCCAGCAACAAGGCTGTACCCGCAATCCGGTCACCGGCTCTATATTTCTTCATGTCGATAATCACAAAGCGTTCCGCGGGAATTTTCGAATAGGCGTACAGGCTTATTTTCATGGGTGGAATGCGCTCGCGTACTTCAGTCGGCAGATCGTTGAGATGAGGGATTCCGCCCTGATCTCTCGCGGGTAAACCGGAAGCTTGGGTCGACATGGCGGTCTGTGACTCCTCCATTTCGGATTCGTCGATCTCCGCATCTTCTAAAACGGTATGTGCATCCGGTTCTGATCTGGGGAAGGGATAGCGGCGGTTATTCTCCGAGTAGGTCGATCCTTCACCCATAGACCGCTGCTGCCATGGTTCCGGCCGACGCCCAGTCGACCCCATAGCATCCATGTCCCTTGTGGTAGGTGGCATCATTTGCAGGCGGCCATCAGCGCTCGAATCCAGCGGTGGTTGAGTTGGCGTCACGATTGGCAACTGCCACTGTGGTACGGATTGAACCCGCATGGGAACTGTGCCCGGAGGTGATCCCGGCAAGGACTGAACCGGTACCGGAATTACCTGAGGTGAAGGCATGGGCTGTGATCCGGCAGTGTTTTGTGCCATTACGGAACCCTCAGGTGGGTTAGCCTCTGTCGAGCCCTTGCTAACAGGCGAATGGATGCCCGATGTCAGTGACTGATCTGTGACCGCAGGGGATGACGGGGTTCTCACTTGCGAAAACAGCCAGTAAGCCAGACCTACGGCATTCAGAATCACCATCAGCAGTACTAACCAGAAAATGCTGGAAGGTGTGCGCCGTGGCATCTCGCTGGTCAGGCTCGGTAAACCCGGAACCTGGCCGGCTTTACGGTCTCGCTCGGACTTGCGTAAGGCGTCGAGGATATAGGACATGACCGTTATTCCTCAGTACTGTGGAGAATCAAGGGTCGGGATACCCGGCTCGCGGCCGCTGGCTTCAAGGGTCAGCAACGTATGGAGCCCTATCACACCATCCGGCTTCAAACCCTGCGCGTTTTGAAACTCAATCAACTTTAGCCTGAGCGGATCGTCATAGACCAGTTCAAGGGCCGGACTGCTTGCCGGAGCCCGCAGTATGTTTCGCACCCAAGCCACTATCGGGCTTTGTTCACCGCTATGGATGGAACTTTGAAAGGGGGTGATTGGCCGCCAGAACAGGATGCCAGTGCCCTTCCATACGGCCAGCAAATCTTGCAGCGGAAACGTCTGCGACCGACCTTCAGCAAGTAGCTCAACACGGCCCTGACTGTAGCCCCTGAGCCCGATAAAACGTGTTTCACCGCTGGCCAGTCCCAACTCGAGTACAGCTGGATGATTTAAAGTCCGCAACAAGGTCCATGAGCCCTCAAAAGGCATGCAACGCAAACCCTGACTTCTCGCCCACTGACACGGATTTTGCTCGTCCACCGGAAGTTTGAGTCCCCAGACATCAAGCACTTGGGAAAGCACCCCAATATCATCGTGGGCGGCCCGGGCCATAAAATCCCCGAAATTGTCGGCAGGCCGTTCAACTTCGTCGAGTTTAGTCGCAGGTTCGGTCGGCACTT
>JBILXN010000178.1:0-5121 GCA_044378425.1 Methylococcaceae bacterium | reverse complement strand
AATTCGTGCCTTCGTTGAACATCTGAATAAGAATAAAACCCCGCTTTTCGACAAGGTTTTCTATTTCTCTACCGAGAAGGATGGCATTACGGTAGAGGCTGCCTTGCAGTGGAATGATTCCTATCAGGAGAATATCTACTGCTTCACCAACAATATTCCTCAGCGCGATGGGGGTACTCACCTCGCCGGTTTCCGCGGAGCTCTCACGCGTACCTTGAATCAGTACATCGAGGAGCAAGGTCTACAAAAGAAACACAAGGTGGATACGTCGGGCGATGATGCTCGCGAGGGGCTTACCGCCATTCTTTCGGTCAAGGTGCCGGATCCGAAGTTCTCTTCTCAGACCAAGGACAAACTGGTGTCGTCCGAAGTGAAGCCTGTGGTCGAATCAGCCATGGGCGAGAAATTCCAGGAGTTCATGCTGGAAAATCCCGGCATCGGCAAGCTGATAGCCAACAAAATGATTGATGCGGCCCGAGCGCGTGAGGCAGCCCGCAAGGCCCGTGAGATGACCCGCCGCAAAACAGCGTTGGATATTGCCGGTTTACCCGGGAAGCTGGCCGACTGTCAGGAAAAGGATCCGGCGCTGTCTGAATTGTTTATCGTCGAAGGTGACTCAGCCGGGGGTTCCGCTAAACAGGGTCGCGATCGCCGCACTCAGGCCATCCTTCCACTCAAAGGTAAAATCCTCAACGTTGAGCGCGCCCGCTTCGACCGGATGATTTCTTCGGAAGAGGTCGGTACTCTCATTACCGCCATGGGCTGTGGCATCGGGCGTGATGAATACAATCCGGATAAGCTCCGTTACCATCGCATTATCATAATGACCGATGCAGACGTGGATGGCTCTCATATCCGCACTCTACTGCTGACCTTTTTCTATCGACAGATGCCCGAACTCATTGAACGGGGTTACATCTATATCGCGCAGCCACCGCTATACAAGGTCAAAAAAGGCAAGCAGGAACAGTACGTTAAGGACGATTCTGAACTCAACAATTATTTGTTGCAACTTGCGCTGGAAAAAGCCCGGCTGCACCCTGATGCTGATACGCCACCAATACAGGGTTCTGGATTGGAGCAATTAGCCCGAGAATATCTCGCGGTCCAGACTACTGTCGGTAGGCTGGGGCGACGTTATGACGATACGCTGCTCAATGCCATCTCTGAATTTCCAGCACCGGACTTTGATCAATACGCAGACAGATCAGGTGTCGCTGCTTGGGTCGGTGAGTTTATTGCGCATCTGAATGCCATGGAGCCGGGTGCCCGCTTTACCATAGAACCCGAATTTGGTGAGCAGACTGAAGACTTCAAACTCAAGATTAACAAGCGCCTGCATGGTGTCTATAAACATTTTGAACTTGGGGCCGGATTTTTTGGCTCTGCCGATTATCGTCGCCTTGCCGCGTTTGCCCAGACCACCGAGGGATTATTTGGCCCAGATGCCTATATCGCTGCGGATGAGCGCAGGGAAAGAGTTGGCAATTTTCGGCAAGCGTTCGGCTGGATGATGTCGGAAGCGCGTCGAGGGCAGCATATTCAACGATACAAGGGCTTGGGTGAGATGAATCCAGACCAGCTGTTTGAAACCACGCTTGATGCGAGTACCCGGCGATTGCTCCAGGTCAGAATTGAGGATGCTATTGCTGCCGATGAAGTATTCACCACGCTTATGGGGGATCAGGTCGAGCCTCGCCGCGATTTTATTGAGAAAAATGCCCTTGAGGTTTCTAACCTTGATGTATGAAGATTTTACTCGCAGCGTGATTTCCTAAATAGCCTGACGGCCTCACCCATGCCTGAATCAAGTGTTGGCGCCGGAAGGGCCGCAACATGATTACTTATAATCCAAAGTCATGGTGGGGCTTGATTTTCAAGTTCCATCGCAGCGATACCTTCCGGCGTTTGTTGCCCATCATGGTAACGATCGCGCTGTACACCACTTTCATCGCCTATCTTAATGAGAAAGTGTTCCGCGATTTCTTTATTTCGACGAGCGTTTTCCATTCGTTGTTGGGCTTTGTCATTTCATTATTATTGGTTTTCAGAACCAATACAGCCTACGAGCGCTGGTGGGAGGGTCGCCGACAATGGGGTTCACTCGTCAACACTTCCCGTAATCTGGCGCTCAAATTGAACGCCTATTTGGTAGGTAGTCATCCCGCACGTGAGCGGCTGGCCAACGCTATTGCCGATTTTGCCACCGGGCTGAAAGACCATTTGCGTGATCAGCCCATAACCCCAACAGGCCACATCACCCACCCCCCAAGCGCAGCAGTTGCCCGTCTGCTGCATGAGACGGAGACCTTGCGTCTGCGCGGCGATCTGAATCAGGCTCACCTTCTCAACTTGAATGCCGATTTGTCAGCTTTTCTTGATATCTGCGGTGCCTGCGAGCGAATCAAGAAAACGCCGATACCTTATTCCTATAACATCTTTATCAAGAAATTTATTTTTATCTACATTACCGGTATGCCATTCGTTTTCGTTCATGATTTTGAATACTGGACTGCCCTTTTTTCTACCTTTATGTTTTATGTCCTGGGTAGCCTTGAGGTTTTGGCCGAAGAAGTTGAAAATCCATTCGGTACTGATGCCAATGACCTGCCTACTGATGATTTAGCTCAACTCATAGATAGAAATGTTCGAGAGATTTTGCTGCCCCCTTTGCACTGAATACACTACCTCAGCCGCATGGCGATATTGCTATAATTCGCCATCATTATCTCTACGCCATAACAGCCTTTAATGATGCCCGAGCACATCCTGTTCCTCACCGGCAAGCTGGCTGAAAAACAGTTACGACGGACGCTTGAGGACATGGCGCCAGAATTTGAATACAGCGTCCACCCACTCGGTGTTACCGTAGCTGCGCTGATGACTGCTGACATGATTCGTCGTCGGCTCAAGGATGATCATGGCGCCGACCGAATTGTTGTACCAGGTCGATGTCGGGGGGATCTTGTTGCACTGTCTCTTGATCTTGGGATTCCTGTGGAACGTGGCCCGGAGGAGTTGCACGATCTGCCTGAATTCTTTGGTAAACATCGCAAGAAGCTCGACATCAATCAGTACGACCTCAAAATATTTGCCGAAATTGTTGAAGCGCCACAGCTTGATGTTGACGGTGTGCTCAGACGGGCGCGGGACTACCGTAAAGCCGGTGCTGACGTTATTGATATCGGCTGTCTACCGGCTACACCGTTTCCGCATATGGAAGCCACAATTCTGGCGCTGAAGGCCGAGGGTTTTCTGGTTAGTGTTGATTCTCTGGAGACTGATGACCTTGTCAAGGGGGGTCGGGTAGGCGCCGATTTTCTGCTAAGCCTTACTGAAGACACCTTGTGGGTCGTTGATGAAGTTGCATCCACACCAATCCTTATTCCTGCTCGCCATAGTGATCTCGACTCCCTTGATCGTGCCATCACTCTGATGCGTGCAAGAGGTCGAGACTTTATCGTCGACCCTATTCTTGACCCTATCCATTTCGGTTTTGCGGATTCCATTCTCCGCTATCATGAGACACGCCGACGCCACCCTGAAGTAGAGATCATGATGGGAGTCGGCAATCTGACGGAACTGACTCACTGCGACACCGCGGGCATCAATACCACCCTGCTTGGCATTTGCTCGGAGCTTCATATCCGGCAGATTCTTGCTACCGAAGTTAGCAAACATGCCCGAACAGCGATCCGTGAAGCGGATCTTGCCCGACGTATACTGTACGCGGCGCGTGAACTGAACCGCTTGCCCAAACATATCGATGACGGCCTGATGGCCCTCCACGAGCGTGCTCCATTTCCGCTGAGTCCCGCCGAGATTCAAGAGCTGTATGAAGCCATCAAGGATCCCAGCTATCGCATCCTGGTCAGCGCCGATGGTTTACATATCTTCAACCGTGATGGCTTACATACCGCAGTCGACCCCTTTAATTTATATCCAAAGTTAGGTGTGGAAACCGATGGCGGGCATGCCTTTTACCTTGGTGTTGAACTGGCCAGAGCGGAGATTGCGTGGCAACTCGGTAAACGCTACACGCAGGACCAACCGTTGCAATGGGGCTGTCAGGTTGAGTCCAACGGTGAAACCAATGTAGATCCTCATGCCTATAAGCCAGCGGGTAGTACTCTCCAGAAAGCCGAACATTATCCATCTAAGCCACACTCCGCTACCGGGCTATAGCATCGACCCATACAAAGATACCCTCAAGACATGATTCGCGAAGTCATCATTACCACACTATCTAAGAGGGGCGTAGCACATGTAGCACCCATGGGTGTTCATGTGGTTGCCGACGAAATGCTCGTAATGCCTTTTCGTCCATCTGCTACCTTGCAAAACATGCTCGAGACTGGTCACGCCGTGATGAATTACTGTGATGATGTTCGCATCTTTGCGGGCTGTGTTACCGGGCGCCGTGAATGGCCCCTTGTCTCCAGTGATAAGGGGTCCGTTCCTTATCTGGCAGTGGCGTTGGCACATTCTGAATTGGTGTTAACCAGAGTTGAGGATAATGAGATTCGCCCAAAGCTTTTTTGCCAAGTGGTTCATGAAGAAACACACGCACCCTTTCTTGGCTTCAATCGAGCTCAATATTCAGTTCTGGAGGCCGCAATACTGGCCAGCCGCCTACACATGCTTCCCCGCAGCAAGGTAGAGTCTGAACTTGCCTATCTTCGCATCGGGTTTGATAAAACGGCTGGACCCATTGAACATGAAGCTTGGGGGTGGTTAATGGCACGCTTTGATGCTGCTCTATCCGAGCCTTCGGGTGAGCGGGGTCCCACATGACACGTGTACTGGCAAGTGTCGCCAACCTTGATGAGGCCTGTCAGGCCTACTCGGAAGGGGCCGACATTATAGATTTGAAGAACCCCTCTGCTGGTGCACTTGGTGCATTGCCTCTGTCCGTAATCTCCACCATTACGGCTAAGCTTTCCGGGATGACCCCTCTCAGCGCCACCATTGGCGATATTCCCATGAACCCTGACGCCATCGTTACTGCGGTTAAGGCGGTGGCAGCGACTGGCGTTGATTATGTAAAAATCGGGTTTTTCCCCGATGGTGATTGGTCAGCCGTACTTCAATGCCTTCAATCTCAGGTTGCGCCGGGTACGC
>JBILXN010000177.1:0-5154 GCA_044378425.1 Methylococcaceae bacterium | reverse complement strand
CGAGCGACCGGCAGTGCTGGATGCCGTCCGAGACGATCCGGCAGCACGCGCCGTGCTCGACTACAAGTGGACTCTCAATTACTTCCTGGCCCGTTGGCTGGATCATTGTCTAGCCCATCACTACCGGTTCCAGGCGGAGAGTCCGGCTCCAGAATTGCTCGCACCGACCCGCTGCGCCGCCAGCCCTGTCCTTCAGGACGGCGAAGGGTAGCCCGAAGAGCCAGGACGAAATGTTCGGGCCTTGTCCGGCCTTTCGCCGCCAGCGCGGAGTCCAGTCGGCCGACAACCGCCAGACGCCAGTCAGGTTCGCGTAGGGGCAATCCCGCTTCGAGAATAACGCCGTATCCAGACGACCGGCGAGCCGCAGTCTGTACTCGCCCGGATGCACCTATTGCATTCGATGCTGAATTTCCTCCGCAACCCATTCGCGGGTCACCCGATTGACGGTCTGGACTCAGCCGCTGTCTACTCGCTGGATTTTTCTGCAGGTTACGACGGATTTTCGCGAATTACTGCCAAAAAAGCCTTGCCGTAGCGCTCCAGCTTTTTCTCCCCCACACCGGAGAGTCGCCCCAGTTCTGCAAGGTTTTGCGGACTGTGCTGCACCATGTCCATCAGTACCACGTCATGAAAAATGAGGTAGGGCGGAACCCCCTGATCCTCTGCCAGTTCTTTGCGCAGTGCGCGCAGGGCATCCCACAAACCATGCTTGCCCGGTGCTGACAGGGCTGTACCGGACTCTCTCTGGCGCCCGCTTTGCTTTTTATCGTCATCCCGCCGCAGGCTCACCCTGTCCTCTCCGCGGAGCAGAGGTCGGCAGGCTGAGGTCAGTTTCAGTGCCCCATAGGCTTCGTGGTCAACCGCCAGATAACCGAGCGCAATCAGTTGCCGGAATACCGACAACCACTGCTTTTCATTGAGGTCGCGCCCTATGCCGTAGGTGCTGAGGTGTTGATGTCCCAGGCGCTCAATCCGTTCGTTGCTTTTACCCAGCAGAATATCAATCAGGTGATGGGCACCGAAACGTTGGTGAGCCCGGTACACGCAGGACAGTGCCTTGCGGGCGGCCTCGGTGCCGTCCCAGGTGGCGGGCGGTGACAGGCAGTTGTCGCAATTGCCGCAGGGTTTGGCCAGTTCTTCACCAAAATAGCGCAACAGGGATTGACGGCGGCAGGAGGTGACTTCGCAAAATCCCAGCATGGCGTCAAGCTTGTGGCGCTCCACCCGTTTGTGGACCTCGTCGGACTCCGAGCTTTCTACCATCTGCCGCAGCGTAATGACGTCCTGCAGCCCATACACCATCCAGGCATTGGCGGGCTGGCCGTCACGTCCGGCCCGACCGGTTTCCTGATAGTAGGCTTCGGGGCTTTTGGGTAAATCAAGGTGCGCCACGAACCGGACGTTTGGCTTGTCTATACCCATGCCAAAGGCGATGGTGGCGACGATGATGATACCGTCTTCAATCAGGAAACGGCGCTGGTTGCGCTGGCGCTCATCGGCCGGCAGACCCGCGTGATAGGGCAGGGCATTCCAGCCCTGGCTGCTGAGAAAGGCGGCCGTCTCCTCGACCTTCTTGCGCGATAGGCAATAGACGATGCCTGCATCGTCGGGATGCTCGTTTTGCAAAAACCGCAATAACTGCGCCCGCGCGTTTTGTTTGGTGGCAATGGTATAGCGGATATTGGGGCGGTCAAAACCGTCGCAGAACACCCGGGCATCCTCCAGACCCAGCCGGACGATGATCTCCTGCCGTGTGCGCTCATCCGCGGTGGCGGTGAGGGCGATGCGGGGAATGTCGGGAAAACGCTGGTGCAGCAGCGAGAGCTGAAGATAGTCGGAGCGGAAATCATGACCCCATTGCGACACGCAATGGGCCTCATCTATGGCGAACAGGCTGACGCGGGCGCGGCTGAGCGAGGCTAGAAACCGTTCGGTGTTCAGGCGCTCCGGCGCGACGTAGAGCAGGTCAAGCTGGCCATCGACAAACGCCTGCTCAACCTGTCGTTGCTCTTCAAAGGCCAGGCTGGAATTCAGATACGCCGCATTCACCCCAAGCTGGCGCAGCGCCTCAACCTGATCCTGCATGAGTGCAATGAGTGGTGAAATGACAACGCCTGTACCCTCCCTCACCAGCGAGGGAATCTGGTAGCAGAGTGATTTACCGCCGCCCGTCGGCATCAGCACCATGGCATCTTTACCGCCAAGAATCTGCTCGATGATTTCGGACTGAAGCCCACGAAAAGAGTCGTAGCCAAACGTGGTGCGGAGTGTTTCGTGAGCGGTAGTAAGCATGCGCTCATTCTACCTGCGCACGGTTGTATTTATCGGGCCGATAAGGGTGCAGAGTGCTTGTGTCACCGTTCAAATCGAGAGGGAGCGCTCCCTGTTGTGGTGCAAAATGCACGGATCTTGCTCTGTGCTGTGCTAAATGCAACATGTTTTTGTGATTCTGCTACAGAATTTCAGAGTGTTGCAGCTGGCACATATCCTGCTTCCAAGTTCGCGAGGACAACATTTTGGAGGAAACATTATGAGTGGGCATACGTTCAAAAAGTCGCGCATGGCGCTAGGCGTCTCGGCTGTTTTGGTGGGATTGGCTTTTAACAGCGCCAAGGCCGAGGAGATTGGCGAGACAACCGGTCTGGCAGATTACATCGCAGGCAGTACTGACGTGCAGCCCTTGAGGGATTATGGCGTGACCTGGGGCGGCTGGTTGAATGCGGGTGTCACGGCCAACGCCAACAATCCGGCCGATGGATTCAACGGGCCGGTCACTTTTGGTGACCGCGCCGGTGAATTGCAGATGAACCAGTTGTATGCCTATGTGCAGAAAGCTATCACGGTCAGCGGTGATGACTGGGACTGGGGTGGCCGCTTCGATATCAACTATGGGAGTGACTCGATATATACCCAGGCCTACGGTACGACACCCTATGAACTGGGTACCGGCCAGATTCTCAATCGGGGGAACTACGATCTCCATCTCACCAGTTGGAATGATCGCTTCTACGGGCTGGCCATGCCGCAGTTCTACGCAGAAATGAACCTTCCGGTCGGTAACGGCCTTGCGGTGAAGGCGGGTCATTTCTATACCATCCTCGGCTACGAAGTGGTGACGGCTCCCGATAACTTCTTCTACTCGCATGCCTACACCATGCAGTATGGCGAACCCTTTACCCACACCGGTGTGCTGGCCACCTATGCCTTTGACGATAACTGGACCATGAGTGGCGGTGCCGTAACAGGCAGCTCGACCGGCGGCTGGGATGGCAACTTCAATACGCAGCTCACCAACTGGAGCTGGCTGGGTGGTGTAACCTGGACCAGTGATGCGAAGGAGTATTCTGTAACCCTGAACTCGACTGCCGGCGAGCGTTCGGCTCAGTCCAGTGAACCGTGGGCGATGTACAGCTTGGTCGGTAAGGCCAATTTCCTGGATAACACCCTGCATTACGTCTTGCAGCATGATCAGGGTTTCGCTGATGGCGTCATCACCGGTAATGGTATTTCGAGTGGTGCTGCTGGCGGATTGCAGGATGCACGCTGGTACGGCATCAACCAGTATTTGATGTACGATGTTGAAGACAACTTCGGTGTCGGTGTCCGTATGGAATGGTTCCGTGATGACAACGGCTTCCGTATCAATGGCCCGCAACGTTGCCCCGGCAGTTACAACTACAATGCTGCTGGCGTCGGCAATACCTATGCGTGCGGTCCCAGCTATTCCGCGTACGTTCCCAATGGGGGATACTCTGAGGGTGCCGATTATTATGGCCTGACGGCGGGTGTGAACTATAAGCCGCTGAAGTGGGTTATGTTGCGTCCTAACGTTCGTTATGACTGGTCATCCAACAATAATGCGTTCATGAGTTCGACTGCGGGCAAGATGCTGGATAACCAGTTCACCTTCTCGGCCGATTTCGTCATTACCTTCTGATGATTGGCTGGATCAATCGGACAGGCAATCAAGTTAACTGGAAAGAGAAAAGTCATGAAAATTTCCAAAGTGAGTCGTGAAATTATCGTCATCCTGGCCGGCCTTGTGGCCTTGGGTGGTTGCACCCCGAAGAAACCGGTCAGTGCTGAAGGTGTGAGCATAGAGAAAACCCTGAAAGCGGCCGAGAAAGACGCCCGTTCCGGCAATGAGGAAAAGGCATTGCAGGAAATTGATGCTGCTGAAAAGGCACTCATCGCCGAGGACAAGAAGAAGCCCTATGCCCAGCAGAGCAAAACCTGGTCGGGAGAGGACGCCAAGGCTACGGCTGAACGTGATGCCATCAAGGAATTGGACAGAGCGCGCAAGGATGCCAAGGGCAAGCTAGCGGGTGATGCCGCTGATGACATCAAGAAAGCACTCAAGGATGTCGAAGTGAAAGAAGCTCAATAGCTTCCAGTCCGTCAGACCCATCAAACGCACAATCACCCACTGTTGCGGGTGATTGTGCCTCCGCTTATCCCTGTCATTAAGCCCCGCTGCGAGTGCCCACCGGGCTGTTCTCATGTTAGCTATCGGATTGAATCTGAATAGGGCTCCCAGGTATATGAAGTATTGGCCCCGAACGCTGGTGCTTTGAGCCTTCTACAAGGCTAACCCCCCCTCGCTCAGTCCGAGCGCCTAGCCGCCCTCATTGAAACAGCTTTACGACTTACCCCAGTGCAAGGTAGGGATTAAAATCCGCCGGCGCACAGGACTGTTTTGGTGCGATTCATTTTTGGGCTAGAGGTACACATGACATATTGCCTGTCGATCAAGGTCGAGGAGGGGCTGGTGTTCGCGTCAGACTCAAGGACACATGCGGGCGTCGATTACACCAGCGTCTACAGCAAGATGCACGGCTTCAAACTGAACAGTGACCGAATGGTGGTATTGCTGGCAGCAGGCAGTCTTGCCACTACCCAGGCAGTGGTCAGTCAGGTACGGCGGGATATTGAAAATCCGATGGCGGCTTTTAGTCTCAACCATTGCGGACAGCTATCGGAAGCCGCCCACTACGTTGGCGGGATCAGCGTCGGCGTTCAGAACCAGCATTGGGAGAGTATGCAGCGCAGTGGTTTCAATGCCGAAGCCACTTTCATTCTTGGTGGGCAGATCTCCGGCCAACCGCATGAAAGCTTTTTAATCTATCCCCAGGGTAATTACATCACCGCGCCGCC
>JBILXN010000176.1:0-5162 GCA_044378425.1 Methylococcaceae bacterium | reverse complement strand
TACACATTGATAAGGAGCTTCCACGATGACAAGCGCACTCGGCACACCGCTTTTTTTTACCTACCGGAACGGTGAATTCCAGCCGGCTGACGTCAGCCGCTATTTCGGTGGCAAAGCCAAAACCACAGACGATATCGTGAACACCATCAAGAGTGAGGACTATGAGTCCATGACCCGGGAGCAGGTGGATGCCGGCGAAGTAAGCTTTTCGCTGTGGGAGGGACCCGGCCACCAGTGTGTAGTCCAGATTACCTCCAAGGGTGTCCCACCCCACATCATCTACCTGGACGGTCTGCTGAACTGGCTGCAGTTCCAGGGCGCCATCCTCAACCCGGCGCTACAGATGGCCCGTATGGTCCATGGTGATGCCTAGCCCCAGCGTATGTCTCTTGCCAACCGAATCTGGGGGTTCCTGCCGATTTACCCGGCACAGGCAGAGACCTCTGGCCTAACCCCGTGGTAACCCCTGGCGGCCGGGGTTCCCGGATTGGTTTTTTTGTCTGCTGGAGTAGCGACCATGATTAAAACCTTGTGCAGAATTCTATTCACGACCGGCTGGATAGCCCTTGCCGGGTGTTCCGGCAAGGGGATGACGGTTGAGAGCGGGCATGATGCCAGCTACGACTTTAGTCGCCTGCACGACTGGGACTGGGCACCGAAAAATGCCACGCTGGAGACACCGGCAGCCGTCAAAACCTCGGCGCGTATCCCGTTGGACAGTCTCGTCAGCAGCCATGTCGAGCGCACGCTCGGACAGAAAGGCTTTAACCACCGACAGGATAAGGCCGACTTTCTGGTGGCCTGGTCGTTTGGCGAGTGGCAACTGGAACGCAAGAGCCAGCCCAACGGGGGTTACGGCGCAGTGGGACTGATGTATCCGGGCCTGCACGGCTCCAACATTCCACAAAGCAAAGATGGCAGGGCACTGCCGCCTTCGCTCAATCCCTACTCATCCGACTACGAGGAGGCCAAACTAGAGTTCGTCATCATGGATGCCAGAACATCGAAAATCATCTGGAATGGCACCTTGACCGACGACAGTGATTTCGGCTATTTCGAATCGAGCCAAAAAAATCGTATTGGTGCAGCTGTCGATCAAATCCTTAGCGGCTTTCCACCACCCGGCCCAACCACTCACTGAGCTCTCGAAGATTACCGGGCAACCTTCCTTTCAAGGCGGCCCGTTCAAACTGCGGCCTCCCGCCGCGCACCTCGCCGGTAGGTCACTCCGGCACTTTGACCCATGCCGAGGTTACCCCATGAACCCAAACAGACCCATGCCTGATCCGGCCCTGCCCCGCCGCCGGTTTCTGCAACTGATGAGCACACTGGGCGCAGGGGCGCTGCTGATGAGGCCGACAACGGGTCAGAGCGGCGAAAGCATCAGCCTCCCTTTTGACAATGGCACACGTGAACTGCTGACCTTTCCGCAGAAACGGCCACTCATCGTCCAGACCAGTCGGCCACCGCAACTGGAAACGCCTTTCGGCGTTTTCAATGACGGACTCATTACCCCGAACGATGCCTTTTTCGTGCGGTACCACTGGAGCGGCATCCCGACCTCGGTTGATCCGACCCGCTTTCGCCTCAAGGTCGGAGGCAAGGTTTCTACGCCGCTGACTCTTTCGCTGGACGAACTCAAAACACTGGCCGACCCCGTTGAACTGATTGCCGTTAACCAATGTTCGGGCAACAGCCGAGGCTTTGCCTCCCCCCGCACCAATGGCGGACAACTCGGCAATGGCGCCATGGGCAACGCCCGCTGGACGGGCGTGACACTGAAAACTCTGCTGAAAAAGGCAGGGCTGGCACCGGGTGCGCTTCAGGTCAGCTTCAATGGACTGGATACCCCTCCGCTAGGCGATGGCCCAGACTTCATGAAAGCCCTACCGCTGGAGCATGCGCTCGATGGCGAGGTCATGCTGGCTTGGGCCATGAATGGCGCAGACCTGCCGATGCTCAACGGCTATCCACTGCGCCTGGTGGTGCCGGGCTATTTCGGCACTTACTGGGTCAAGCATGTGAGTGAGATCACTGTGCTTGACCATCCCTTCGACGGGTTCTGGCTGAGCACGGCCTACCGCATTCCGGACAACGCGTGCGAGTGCCTGCCCCCCGGCAACACGGCTGATGGCTTAAGGCCCATCGGTAGGCTCAAGGTCAGATCATTCCTGACCAGCCTCGGTCACGGCGCACAAATCGCCGCAGGCCAGGAACTGGGACTGCGCGGCATTGCCTTCGACGGTGGCTACGGCATTCGCCAAGTCGCGGTTTCGGTAGATGGCGGTAAAACCTGGCAGGACACCCGCCTGGGGCAGGATCTCGGCAGATATTCCTTTCGCGAATGGACCACCCGCTTCACGCCCCGCCAGGCCGGACTACTCGACATCATGGTGCGCGCCACCAGCGGGTCAGGGGAGGTTCAGCCCATGCAGTCATCGTGGAACCCCTCGGGCTATCAGCGCAATGCGGTCGAAACCACACGCGTTACCGTCGTCTAGGAGCGAACCATGACCACACAGCCTCCCCTAAAACACCTGGCCCTCACCCTGGCCCTCACCCTGGCATCGGCAGCCAGCGCCCAGGAAATCCAACTCCCGCAGGACACTGCGACATATACGCCCAGTCCTCTGCCAGGCTACCAAAGGGTGCAGCAGAACTGTCTGATCTGCCATTCAGCACACTACGTCCTGTACCAACCTGAATCGTCGACACGTGAATACTGGGAGTCGGTGGTGAAAAAAATGAAGCATCCATTTGGTGCCTTGTTTGCAGATGAGGATGTCGCACCGATGGTTGACTATCTGGTCAAGACCTACGGTGCCGAACGCAGCGGCGTCAGAATCAGCAGCCCATCGACTCAGCCCCGATGAAAGCTGCCATCATCGCCGCCGGTACATCAACAGAATTCCCGACCGCCGAATGGTGCGCCATCACCGAGTTATCGAACACGGCAGATGACCCTGAACTGTCAATCGCCCGCGCCCGTGTGCAGCCCGGCGTCACGACCCGCTGGCACAGACTGGACGGGATTGCCGAGCGTTACCTGATAGTAGAGGGAGAGGGGCGGGTCGAAATCGGCGACCTACCGCCACAGCCCGTGGGGCCGGGCGATGTGGTGCGCATACCCCCGGGTTGTCGCCAGCGCATTGCCAACACAGGTCCCGGGGATCTGCTGTTTTTGGCCCTCTGCACCCCAAGATTCAGACCGGACGCCTATCACGACATTGATACTGATCCCGTCTGAGCGCTGTCGCCAGCACTCCCCACAAGGCTTACCGCAGCAGCAGGACGAAGCCTTCGTCGCCGCGCTGAATGTTGAGCAGCAACTCGCGCGAACCCTGGGCGATCTGCTTCATGGCCGCGATGTTCTGCACCGGCCGGCGGTTGGCACCGACGATGATATCGCCCGGCTGCAAACCGGATTGGTAGGCGTAGGACGCCGTGTGGATTTTGTCGATCAGCACGCCCTGCCCGCCCGATCCGCTATTCACATCGCGCAGCACGATGCCCGCCAATTTAGGGCTTACGGACTGTCCCTCTGCGGTCACAATGCGTGGCGCGGCTATCGTGGCCTCCCTGACCAACCGCTCGCGCTGATGTAGCACTTCGACCCGCACATCCTCGCCCACCTGAAGCAAGCCGATCATATTGCGAACATCGGCGCTGTTTTTCACTTTTCGATCATTGATCGCCAACACCACATCACCGGGCTCAAGATCGGCTTGCTCAGCCGGCGAACCGGGCTGGACCGAGGTAATCACGGCTCCCTGAGTCTCCTGCAGATTGAAGGCCTGGGCCAGTTCATGCGTCATGTCCTGGACACTCACACCGAGCAGTCCACGCTTCACCTCGCCATGCTCTACCAGGGTATTCATGATGCTCATGGCCATGTTGACCGGGATGGCGAAACCGATGCCCACATTGCCGCCATTGGGCGCGAGTATGGCGGTATTAATGCCCACCAGTTGACCACTGAGATCAACCAGCGCACCACCGGAGTTACCGGGATTGATGGACGCATCGGTCTGGATGAAATCCTCATAGCCTTCAATGCCAAGACCGGATCGGCTCAGCGCACTGACGATACCTGAGGTCACGGTCTGTCCCAAACCGAAAGGGTTGCCTACCGCTACCACAAAATCCCCAACCTGCAGCCGGTCGGAGTTGGCCACCGCCACTTCGGTCAGATGGTCGCCAGACACCTTGATGACCGCGATATCGGACTCGCGGTCAGCGCCCACCAGTTTTGCGGTCAGTTTGCGACCATCGGTCAGGGTGACAGTAATCTCGTCCGCCTTGTCCACCACATGGTTATTGGTTAACACATAGCCACGCCGCGCATCAACAATCACGCCAGACCCCAAGCTGGAGCTTTCCCGCTGACGTGGCTGGTTGGGTATATCGAAAAAATGCCGGAACACCGGATCCCGCATCAACGGATGCTCGGCCTGCTGAATCTGGGTCTTGGTCGAGATATTGACGACGCCGGGTGTGACGCGTTTCAGCATCGACGAAAGACTGGGCAAGGGCTGGCCTTCAACAGTCAGAGGCAATGCCGCTGCTGCGGTGATGGGCAACGACATCAGTCCGGCCAGCGCAAGACGGATAAGCAACTTGGGGCGCTTCGACATGGGCATACCTTTTGAAGTGTAGTCGGTGTTTACGCGTGGGAATCAGCCCCTAACCGGGCTTTTGCTCAGGATATG
Organism: Methylococcaceae bacterium; assembly: GCA_044378425.1. GTDB lineage: Bacteria > Pseudomonadota > Gammaproteobacteria > Methylococcales > Methylococcaceae > UBA6136. The sequence goes on along the minus strand of JBILXN010000176.1, from coordinate 453 downwards.
GGGTTAGCCCTCATTGTTTCAATAGTGCTTCGACCGTACGGCGCTACCGGCGATGAGCGCCGGCCAATGACTCACAGACTGGGCCCGACATGGCAGAAAAAGGCTTTGAGGTAGTCGGTCTCCGGAATTGCAGGATGAACCGGGTGATCCGCCGCCTGTCCACCCTGCGCGGTGAATACGAGGTGCCGATCAAGGTGGCGGGCTGAGGCCCTTAGCAGATCGTGGAGACTGTCGCGGCTCAGGTGGAAGGAGCATGACGCCGACACCAGCAGCCCACCCTCGCCCAAAACCTGCAGGGCAGCTTGATTGACTCGCCGGTATGCCTCGAGACCCTTGGTCACATCCTTCTTACGCTTGATGAAGGCTGGCGGGTCAAGGACGATGACATCGTAGTGACGACGCTCCTCACGCGCACGCCGAAGAAAGTCGAAAACATCCTCGCAGACCATGTCC
>JBILXN010000174.1:0-5172 GCA_044378425.1 Methylococcaceae bacterium | reverse complement strand
ATGCGCTCAATACCCTGGTGCTGGACGAGGCCGACCGTATGCTGGATATGGGTTTTTTTGATGATATCGCCCGCGTCATCAGTCACTGCCCGCAAGAACGGCAGACCCTTCTATTTTCGGCCACCTATCCTGATGGTATTGCGCGACTCGCCCGGCAGTTCATGCGCAGCCCCGAGCCGATCAAGGTGGAATCCCTGCATAATGCCACCGCTATCGAACAGCGCTTCTACGAGGTGACTCCCGGTAACCGGCTGGCGGTTGTGGCGCAGGCGCTCAATCACTTCCGTCCTGTCAGCACCCTGGCCTTCTGCAATACCAAACAGCAGTGCAAGAGGGTGTGTGAATATCTTGAAACTCAGGGTTTTAGCGTGCTGGCGCTGCATGGCGATCTGGAACAACGCGAGCGCGATCAGGTATTGGTGCGCTTTGCCAACCGCAGTTGCTCGGTACTGGTTGCGACCGACGTCGCCGCCCGGGGGCTGGACATCACCCAGATCGAAGCGGTAATCAATGTCGAGATCAGCCCCGATCCCGAGGTCCATGTCCACCGCATAGGCCGAACCGGTCGCGCCGGAGAATCAGGCCTGGCGCTCAGTCTGGTCAGCCTGGAAGAGATGGGATTTGCGGTGAGGATCGACCAGTATCAGCAACGTGAGTCGGCCTGGCATAGGCTTGACGAACTGGCCCCCGCCGGCAACGCCCCCCTGTTGCCGCCGATGGCCACGTTGCAAATCCTCGGAGGCCGCAAGGAAAAAATCCGGCCCGGCGATGTGCTGGGAGCGCTCACCGCCGACCTGGGTTATGGCCGAGACGACATCGGCAAGATCAATGTGACCGAATTCGTGACCTATGTCGCGGTCAAGCGGAACATCGCCCGCGAAGCGACGCGCAGATTGAATGCCAGCACCGTCAAGGGCCGCCCGGTCAAGGTGCGGGTGCTCTAGGGTTCAGACTTCGGTACGTCGGCTTTGCCGCAGTCAGAGGGGTTATCCTCCCGCGCGAGTGCGGCGGAGGCGCGGCGCTTGTCTTTTTTACTCGGCCGCCTGCCCTTGATGCCACCGATGGAAACCACAGGGTGAATAGCAACAGTGTCATCCGGTAGGGTCTCCATCCGTTCAAACCCCTCCACCTGCTCCCTATCCACCGGCATCTGCTGCCGCTTCTCGATCAACCGGAAATGCGCCTCGGCTTCCGCCGTCACAAAACTAACAGCCAAACCCCTTGCGCCCGCCCGCCCGGTTCGACCGATCCGATGGGTGTAATCGACTACCGAACGCGGCAGGTCATAATTCACCACCACCGGCAACTGAACAATATCCAGCCCGCGCGCGGCGACATCCGTCGCCACCACCACGCTCAATCGTGCGGCCTTGAAGTCAGACAGCACCTGCTGGCGCTTTCCCTGACTCAAATCACCGTGAAAAGGCTCGGCGGCAATCCGCCCCTTGCGCAGTTTGGCAGCGACGGTATCCGCCGCATGGCGACTGGCGACAAACACCAACACCCGACGCCAGTCATGCCGCTCAATCAGGTGCCGCAACAACTGGGTACGGCGCTGCGGATCCACCGCAATGGCGCGTTGCTGGATAGCAGACTGCCGCTCAGGTTCCGGCGCAATCTCCACGCGCAACGGATCGTGCATCAGATCATGGGCGAGGCCCTCCACCGCCTCCGGGAAAGTCGCGGAAAAGAGCAGATGCTGGCGCTTCGGCGGCAACAAACCAAGGATTCGCGACAGTTCTTCGGCAAAACCAAGGTCCAGCAGGCGGTCGGCCTCGTCCAGCACCACGGTCTCGACATCCCCCAAGGTCAGCGCCTTATGGTCGATCAGGTCCAGCAGGCGGCCCGGCGTTGCCACCACGATATCGGCCCCACCGCGCAAGTGCATCATCTGTGGATTGATGGAAACACCGCCGAAAACTGCGGCAAACTTCACGCTGTAGGGCAAAAAATGTTCCCATTCACGGATATCGGCTCCAATCTGGCTACACAATTCCCGGGTTGGAACCACAATCAGCACCCTCACCCGGCGAGGGCCATCTTGTGCTGCCTGCTCAAGCCGCTGAAGTAGCGGCAGCAGAAACGCCGCCGTTTTACCAGAGCCGGTGTGTGCCAGCCCGAGCACATCACGCCCCGCCATAATTGCAGGAATAACGGCCGACTGGATGGCTGTGGGAGATGGGTAGGCTCTGGCAGCCACCGCGCGCTGAAGGGCGGGTGCTAGGCCCAGAAATGAGAATGGCATGAAGGGCGCCCCGCGTGACTTGGCCGTATGAATGGGGCTAGCAGTTTAAGGCCCCGCCGCGAATTGACAAGGGCAAACGCCAGCGTCACCCGCGGCAGACCGTCAGCGTATCGGCGGTCAGACCCTGACGATACGGCGCTCGGCCTTGCGTTTCTGATCAGTAGTGAGCGTGGGATAGATGAAGCGGAAGAAGCGAACAATATCCCCCGTATCTACCGCAACGGCTTCGCTACAGGGAAGCTCCAGGGGGCGATCCGTCACCAGCAATTCGTCTCTTTTCACCTGGGACAAACGGGTACTGTGGACAGTGGTAACCATGATGGAACTCCTCTTGAGCCGTTTGATGAGAAAGCATGAATCACATGGAATTAAGCATCAAACATGCCATCGATAACTAATCGAGAACATCCTGATATAACCTGCAATATATTCTCTGACCGGTAAAATCGGTCGGGATTCAACCGTCGCATACGAGCATGGACGCCCCAAAATGGGACAGGAGACGGCGCCGCAGTACAGCCGCCGGCCGTACACCGACATCAGCCCTGCTACCATTCCGCCTGACATCCGTACTGGAGTTCTGGATCATGACAACAGCCCACCTCGTGCTGCTGGCGGCACTGGCCCTGCCAGCCTGCAGCAGCATTGGCACCGACTTCGAACTCGCGAATGCAGCCAGGGTCAGAAACGGCATGAGCCGCCAACAGGTGATTGCGGTGATGGGTTCGGAACCCACCGATGTCGAGGGCAGCGACCGTGGCAACCTGGTCTGGCTTTATTCCACGGCCAGCGTGGTATCTACCCATTTGCAAAGAGTGAGCTTCAGCCTTGATGAAAATGGCAGGGTTTACGGCATTCCCAAGGACGGCATCGGCCACAGTCGTTGGCTCAATGATGACTAAAGGGACATGTGGACGCCCTGTTTCAACAGACATCACCCGCCTGTTCCTTCGCGTTGCGTGGGATGATGGGTGGAACTGTTGGTTTACCAGGCCCCTGAAGTGAACGAAGCACGCTGGGATAGCATGCCGTGTGGACAGGGTCCAAAAATCATCCGGAGGCCCTCTTGAGTCCGGTGTTGTACAGGGGGTGAAAATGCGACAATGGCGACCCTATCTCTGCGACAGCACTGCCTTTCCGCAGGCTGTCCATCGTGTTTACCAACGACGAGAATCCATAAAATGATTGCCGAACTGGGCCATCTGGCTCTGATCATGGCGCTGCTGACGGCAGTGCTGCAGGCGGTATTTCCCCTGCTGGGCGCATCCCGCAGCATTCCGTCCTGGATGATGGTGGGCCGGGCCGCGGGCCGGGCGCAGTTTTTCTTTCTGGCCGTGTCCTTTGCCTGTCTGGTCGACAGCTTCATCAGCAACGACTTCTCGGTGCTCTATGTCGCCAGCCACTCGAATAGCGAATTACCGCTTTACTACCGGATTTCTGCGACCTGGGGCGCTCATGAAGGCTCCATGCTGTTGTGGGCCCTGATCCTCGGGCTCTGGGGCTGTGCGGTCACTGTTTTTAGTCGCACCTTGAGTGAAGCATTTCAGGCCCGGGTGCTGGGCGTCATGGGGTTAATCAGCGTCGGCATACTGCTGTTCATACTGACGACCTCAAATCCTTTTGAGCGTCTGGTGCCAGTGCCGGCCGATGGTAACGACCTCAATCCGTTGCTGCAGGATTTCGGCATGACCATCCACCCGCCCATGCTTTACATGGGTTATGTCGGGCTGTCGGTCGCTTTCAGTTTCGCCATTGCTGCCCTGCTGGGCGGTTCACTTGACTCCGCCTGGGCGCGCTGGTCGCGGCCCTGGACCCTGGTGGCCTGGATTTTCCTCACCTTCGGTATCGTCCTCGGCTCATGGTGGGCCTATTACGAACTGGGCTGGGGCGGCTGGTGGTTCTGGGATCCGGTCGAAAATGCCTCATTCATGCCATGGCTGGTCGCCACGGCGTTGCTGCACTCGCTGGCCAGTACCGAAAAGCGGGGGGCATTCAAGGCCTGGACGGTGCTGCTGGCGATCTTTGCTTTCTCCCTGAGCCTGCTCGGTACCTTTCTGGTACGTTCCGGCGTGTTGACCTCGGTCCATGCCTTCGCTGCCGATCCCTCGCGTGGGCTGTTCATCCTGGTGTTTCTGGCGATTGTGGTAGGCGGTTCATTGCTACTTTACGGCCTGCGGGCGCCATCCATCCGCGACACCGCGCAGTATGGCCTGATATCGCGGGAGAACCTGCTGCTGCTCAACAACATCCTGCTGGTAACAGCGGCGGCCAGCATCCTGCTGGGTACGCTATACCCACTGGTGCTGGACGGGCTGGGGCTAGGCAAAATTTCAGTCGGTTCACCTTACTTCGCCAGCGTCTTTGCGCCGTTGATGACGCCCGTCGTGCTGTTGGCGGGGATAGCGCCACTATTCGCCTGGCGTGAGGCGAAAACCACACCGCTGCTGCTCCGCCTGCGCTGGCTGGCACCGGCTGCGCTAACGCTGGGCGCGGCGACAGCAGCACTGTTCTGGACAGCGTCCGACATTAAAACGGTCGCCGGCCTGTCCATGGCTTTCTGGCTGGTCGGTAGCGCCGGTCTTTCGCTCTGGCAGCGGATTAGCCTGCGAGATCATCTCCTGGCCGGTCTGCGCTCACAATCGCTGAGCATCTATGGCATGACGCTAGCCCACATAGGCATCGCTGTATTTCTGGTGGGCGTCGTTCTGTCCAACGGTTACAGCGAAGAAAAAGTGGTCCGCCTCGCTCCCGGCTCATCCATGGAGATGCGCGGGTACACCTTCACCTTCAAAGGTGTCACCGAGGTCAGCGGCCCCAACTTCAAGGCACAGGAGGGCGAGTTCCGGGTCGAGCAGGCCGGCCACCTGATTGCCGAACTGAAACCGCAAAAGCGTGTGTACAAGGTCCAGCGCACGACCATGACCGAG
>JBILXN010000029.1:0-17099 GCA_044378425.1 Methylococcaceae bacterium | reverse complement strand
CGGTTCAGAACCCTAGCCAGCGTGCGCCCTGATAGAACACGAAACAGCTGACCCAGGCCAGCAACAGGGACCAGACCACCGACATCAGCATGAACCCGGTACTGCGGGCCTCGGTCTTGAGGGTGGCGATGGTGGATAGGCACGGCACATAGATCAGCGTGAACAGCATGAAGCTGTAGGCCTGCACCCAGTCGAGCTTCTGTGCCATCAGTCCCATCAGCGCATCGCCTTCCAGGCCATAAATGGCGGCGAGTGAGCCGACGACGATTTCCTTGGCGACAAAACCAAAGATCAGGGCAATGCTCAGCTGGGCATCAATCCCTATGGGGGTGAGCACCGGCGCCATGAAACCGGCTATCTGGCCCGCCAGGGTTTCGGGACTGCTGGGCGGCACACCCATCGGCAGATTGGTCAGCAACCAGACGGCGACCACGCCGGCGGTGATGAAGCGCGAGGCCCTTCGCAAAAAATGGCGCACCTCATGCCAGCCGCGCATCACCACCTGACGCCGGGTCGGCAGACGGTACGGTGGCAACTCTATGACGAAGGGTTCGGTACTGACATAGCGGCCCTTGAACAGTAGTGCCGTCAGCAGGGCGCTGGCGAAGCTGATCAGATAAAGACTGAACAGCACAGCCGGAGCCGTCTGCGTGGTGAAAAGAGCCGCCGTGATGAACAGAAATACCTGCAACCGCGCCGAGCAGAGCGAGAAAGGCACAACAGCATGACGAAACTGCGACCATCCAGCCCCAGCTTTGCCATCAGGGCATCCATCAGAAACGCTACCCGTGAAAGGTAGCCGCTGTCTTCGACCAGCGTCATCACCAGGAAAAACAAGATGATGATGGGCACGAAGGCCGCCACGGTGCCAACACCGTTGTAGATGCCATCCAGCAGTAATCCCTTGATCAAGGGCGGCCAGTCAGCCATCAGCGGTTCCAGACCCCGGTCACGGATTTCGGTCAGTAACCAGGCGACACCGTCCTGCAAGGGTTTGCCCAGCGTGAAGATGAACTGGAACAGCAGGAACATGAACAGAAAGAATAGCGGCAGGCCGAACCAGGGATGCAACAGGACGCGATCCAGCCGCATGGTTTGGCTTTTGGGCATCTGCAACGGCAGTTGCACGGCCGCTTTGAGGATGGCGGCGGTTTCGGCCTCAATCTCGTGTTCTTCGCTGAAGGCGGACGCCAACAGGGTCTCCGGCGCAGCGGACGCGGCATTCAGTGCACGCCGAATGGCCTCGATCGCGACCGGCCAGCCACTGCCATATTTGGCACTGATGAGTTGAACGGGAAAGTGCAGTACGCGACTCATCGCCTGAGTATCCAGCGTGATGCCCATGCTTTTAGCTTCATCGGCCATATTGAGCAGCACGACCACCGGCAGTCCGAGCCGTATGATCTGCAGCGCCAAGGGCAACTGCCGGTCTATCTGGGTAGCATTGATAATGACAAGAACCAGGTCAACCCGATTGTTTTCGAGGAAATCCCGAACGACCTTTTCGTCCTCCGAGAAGCCGTGAAAGCTGTAAATGCCGGGTAGATCGACGACCTGAGTGGTCTCACTGCCGATGATGATCCTGGCCGTCATCAAATCGACCGTGATGCCGGGCCAGTTTCCGACCCGGGCGGATGCACCGGTAAAGCGGTTAAAAAAGGTGGATTTGCCGGTGTTGGGCATACCCAGCAGGGCAATGCGCTTCATGCGGCGGGCTTGATGCGGATTTTACTGGCGTCAGAACGACGCAGAACGACATCGGTGGTGCCGACCCGGATTTGCATGGGCCCGCGAAAGCGGCCAAGTCGCACCAGCGTGACCGCCTTGCCCACCCGAAAGCCAAGGGCCGCAAGCCGATGCGAAAGCGCGGGATCCGCCATGATGGCGTCGATAAAGGCAGATTCGCCCACTTTAAGGGTGCAAAGATCGGATTCCATTCGTAATACGCCGCAAATGATAACGATTCTTGAATTTAGCACATTTGGATAGTCGCCGGTGAAATCAGCACGGATCAGCGCGCCGGGCCTTGATTGCCTCTGATCATCAGCCGGGGACGACGGCTGCCGCCTGATCTGGCAGCAGCCGTCCATGGCAATCAATACATGAATGCGACACCGAGATTGAACTCATCCGGGAGCTGTTTGGCCGCCGAGTTCATGTTGCGGTAATCCAGCTTCACAGCGACATTTTCAATCGGTTTGTAGGTGAGACCCCCCTGGAAAATCCAGCGATCATAAAGCCCATCATAATCGTCGAATCCGTCCGGGATACCCGCCAGCGTGTTGTAGGCTTCGTAACGGAAGAAGGGCGCGATGTACTGTGAGGAATCCTTCCATAGCCATGGCATGAGGTTATAGGCAAGTTCGGTATACCAGCCGTAATTTTCACTGCCGATGGTCTCGCCCTTGGCCTGACTCAGTTGGGCGGCATTGCCTATGCTGCCGACAGCGCCCAACGCACGCATTTCCAGCCCGCGCCAGTGCCATTGCAAATGGCCTTCATAAAGCTGGGTGAGTGCGTTCACCTTCTGTCCGGCGTAGGAAAACCCCTGTCCCGCGTCGCCCACAAAGGCGGAGGCCCCTACCAGCACACCGGGGGCGAAGGGCATGTCGTAGTCGATACGACCGGTAAAGGCAAAGTCCTCAGCGATGGACTTGCTGCCACTTTGACGACCCTCGCGTATGCCTGCACTGGTATAGCCCTCGGCATTAAGCGAGTTCATGGCGTACATGCGGTACTGAAGACCCGGCGACAATTCGCCAAACAGACCGGCGCCGAGTTCGCGCCAGGTCGTGGGAATGATCGTCCGCTCGACCTCTGGCCGACGGTTGCCATGGAAGGTCGGGCCTTCGTGGATTTCGTTGATAAAGCCCATCGGCACCAGCGAGAGACCGGTCCGGACATTGGCATAAGGATTCAACAGGAAGTCGAGCTGCGAAAACTCGACCGCGACTTGGCCCTTTTCTTCGGAACCCTTACCGGTCGTGCCGTGCTCAAACTCGAATTCGTTATTGAGAATGATCCAGTCGTTGAATTTGTAACCGACATAGAGCACTGCACGTGCATTGTCGATGGTGGACTTTTTGTCCTGTGAATAGTCGGTGTAGAACCACTCGCCGTAACCCCCAATCGAGAGCCCCTGGTTCACCCGGTAAACCTCGGAGGCCGCCGGGCCATAGCCGTATTCGACCTTGTATTCACGCTTGTCGGGAATATGCAGCTGGGTTTTGAGCTTCTGGACCTCTGACGCGAGAATGTCGGTCTTGCGCTCCGATTCCGTCTTGGCCGTCTTGCTGGTGCCCGTCGAACCGGTGTTCGAGCCGGTCGCTGTCTGCGTTGCGGGTGGAACCCCGGTTGCGGCTGTGGATTCATGGGGCTGCGTTCCGCCCTTGGCTGCCGGGTCCTGCGTCAGCTTCGACTGTAGCTCTTCGATTTGTTTCTGCTGTTGCTGAATGATTTTCCACATCTCTTCCATGCTGGCCGGCATGGCCTTTTTTGCCTCCACCCCAAGCGGGAAAAGGACAAGGAGTGCGATCAACGCGCTCACAAAGGATTGTTTATTGTTCATCATCTGAAGTCTCGTTGCTGAATGGAACGGCGAAGATGATGATTTATTACGGTTGCAAATGCAAGTCATTCTCGTTTGAGAATGGCAGCGCAAGTCTGACCTATCGGCGTTCATAGGGCACCGATCGCCGACAGCAGCCTTAATTGGGGGGCTCTCGCCAGCGCCGACCGCTGATGGGACGGGGCGTGGGTTTGGAAGGAGTGGGATGAGCCCGGCAGGGACCTGCCGGGCGTTCGTTCGATAACCGCCTGACAGGACGATTATTTATTGTCGTTGGGGATCAGATCGATGATGGTGTGGCGATTCTCGGCGCGGCCTTCCGGTTTGGCGTTATCCGCAGTCGGAGAGTACTGGCCGTGGCCTACCGTCGTCATGCGCGAGGGATCAACCCCCTGTTTCTGCAGATAATCAACCACCCCCGCAGCGCGGGCTGCCGCCAGCTCCCAGTTGTTTTTGTACTTGCCTTTGGCATGATGGCCGAAGGGGACATCATCAGTGTAGCCATCGACCTCAATGCGGTGATCAGAGGCTTTCTGCAATGTCGGCACGATTTCATCAAGCACCAGTCGACCCTGTTTGGTCAGGCCTGCCTGACCTGATGCGTACAAGCTGCGCTCCTCAATGGTGATCCGGAGACGGTCCTTCATCTCGGTGGTTTTGATCTGATCAGAACGGCTTTCGCCCTGGATTTCCTGATTCCACTGATGCTCGTTGTCGCGGTTCTTCTGGGCGGCACAGCCAGTAATGGCGAGCACGGCGACCAGGGACAGTATGCTGGGAGTTCGCATGGCGGGTTCCTCTTTTAGTTGTGGCTGGTGAAAGATAGGGATAGTAACAGTTGCGTTACATGATTTCCCATCCCGCCCTACCCCACGGCCCGCCCACCGTCAAAGATACGTTTTAACTGTTCGTCATCCAGACTCAGCCGCAGATCGCGGTGGGGATATGAAATCTGGATGGCCCGACGCCTGAACGCATCGTGGATGGCGAAACACAGATCGCTGGTCACTGACTTCACGGTATCGACATCATGAACGAAAGCGATCAGCTCGAGATTGAGCGAAGAATCACTGAACCCGCACATGAAAACCGTTGGGGCGGGAAGGGGGCGCACATCGGGATGGGCTTCTGCAATACCGATCAACACCCGGCGCGCATCGACCGGGTCAGACTCATAGGCAACACCGATGGGAATGACCACCCGGCCCACCTTGTCGGCATAGGTGCGGTTCATGACGGCACCCGAAATCAGGCTGGAGTTGGGTATAAACACCGAAGCCCGGTCCGAGGTCAGGAGTTCGGTCGCGCGCACACTGATTTTTCGGATATGGCCCTGGTGCTCACCCACCACCACAAAGTCACCGGTCTTGATGGGTCGCTCGATCAGCAGAATCAGGCCGGAAACAAAATTGTTGACGATGTTCTGCAATCCGAAACCAATACCCACGGACAGCGCACCGGCGATGATCGCAAGATTGGAAAAATTAACGCCCATGGTCGAGACACCCAGCATGGCCGCCAATGTGAATCCGGCATAGCCCACGCCAGAACGTATGGAATGGCGCAGGCCTGGATCCAGCCGGGTACGCGGGAAAATGTGCCGGTCCAGCGCACGCTGCAGGAGACGGGTCCCGGTCAGCAGGAGGGCAAACAGGAACAGTCCCAGCAGAATATCTGCCGGCGATACCGTGATATCGCCGATACGAAACCCCAGAAAAGCCGATCCCAGCCGCGCCAGAAAGTCCCGGCGGTCCAGGTTCCAGATGAATAGAAAGGTTAAAAGTCCCGACGTGCGAACGGTCAGACTAAAGAAGGACCCCAGCCAGAAAGCCACCATTTCGACGGCCTCATCACTCAGGGCCAGATGCCGGCGCAGATAACGGCCCGGCCGCGACCGTTCGGCCAGGGCCTGAACGATCGACTCCTGCCCGACCCTCAGCAACAGCAGCACCAGCGCATACAGCGCCACCGACAGCACCAAATGTGTAGCCAGCAAACGAGACATGACCACATAGCCGAGTACTGCCGAAATCGGAATGGCCGCCACCAACAGGATCAAAAACTGTCGCGCCCGCCGCCAGCCACCCTTGACCCGCAGCTGGCCGGCAGCGCACCAGACCCGGTATCGCAGCAGCCACGCCAGCACCAGCGAAACCAGCACACCAAACAGGAACTTCTGGACGGCAATAGCTTCCAGGCTGACATCCTGGAGCACCAGTTCCGACGTCATGATGTGATCCACCGAAAACAGGGCTGCCAGCCCGGTAACCACGCCGCTCAGGCTGCGGGCACCTTCATCATGGAGCGGCACCAATCGCCAATGCGGCTGATTGGGGGACAGGGCGGCATGACAAAGACTGGCTACCGTGAAGAACGCAACCGCCGCCGTCAGGCTTTCAGTCGCCAGCAGGGTATTGGCGGCGCTCAGACCGCCGTCGTACGTCAGGCTCAGGTAGAGCGCGAGCGCGGCCATGGAAGGCAACCAGACTCTCAGCATTCCGGTAACCACCGCCATCCGTAACCGCTGAAGATAGCTCGGCTCAGCAACCCGCTGGGTCTCGTCGAAATGACGTTTCAGCCAAAGCCGCACCGGAAACGCCAGCAGCAGCGTGAAGGCTATTCCCAGCACCAGTCGCTGCCCGACAACGCCCTCACCCTTACCCGTGAACTGGGCCGTGAGCCATTCCCCGACCGCTCCGGCAACCAGGGCGCCGACAGCGGCCAGCTCTGGCATGGCCTTGGACCACACCGCCTGACTGACCGGGCTCTGGTAGCGGGTGAAGATCTGCTCGGTGAAACGATTACGCCGCAGCTGCTTGATGGTTTCATCGGCCCGCTCGGTCCGCGCAATCAACAAATCCGCCTCTTTTACCGAGCCCTCCGCCGCCGCGATCTGTTCATTGATCCCCTTGCGGCGCTGGACCACGGCGGGCGCCTCCGGTGGCGCGCCCTCGGCGGGCGGCGGCCCCAAGGCCTCAAGATCGCGCCGGACGATGGCGGCCTGTTCGCTGGCAGCGGTGCGGGACGCTTTCGCCCGGGACTCCAGCGCTGCCAGCTGGTCACGCAGCCCCTGGAGCCGCTCGTCGCTGAGGGCAGGATAAGCCAGCTCCTTCTCAGCCTCATCCAGTAGTTTCTGCCATTCCCTGATGGGCGGCGGGTAAGCGGGATCGGCGGGCGCACTGATCCCCACCTGCGGCAGGCCGACCATGACCAGCAGCAGAAACAGGGCCACCAACGCGGGAAGCTTGTCAGACGATGGGGGGAAAGCGGTGTAGGTAGAGGGCATGGCTATCGACGGGGTAGATGGGGGTAGCGCTACAGGCTCCCCAAGCATCCTACACCAGCACAGCTGGCGGCGGTGAACGCCGCCGGGCCAGATGCTAGTGATGTTCCAAATGCGGATCTTCAAACCAGCGGTATATGGCCGGTAATACCACCAGGGTGAGGAGCGTGGAAGTAATCAATCCGCCGATGACCACGATTGCCAGCGGCCTTTGCACTTCGGAGCCCGGCCCGGTCGAGAACAGAAACGGTATCAGCCCCAGCATCGCCACGGTCGCGGTCATCATCACCGGCCGGAAACGCTGGATGCAACCCTCGCGTACCGCCTGAGCCTGAACCACGCCCTTCTGCCGCAGACCTTTTATGCAGGTGACCAGCACGACACCGTTCAGCACCGCGATACCCCAGAGCGTAATGAAGCCCACGGAGGCGGGCACCGACAGGTATTCGCCGGAAACAAACAGCGACACGATGCCACCCATGGAAGCAAACGGCAGAATCAGGATGATCAGGCCGGCAAAACGCAGCGAATTGAACAGGACGAACAGCAGGAAGTAAATCGCCACAATGGTGACCGGAATGATGATCGCCAGCCGGTGGGTCGCCCGCTCAAGGTTCTCGTACTGGCCACCCCACTTCAGAAAATAACCATCGGGCAGCGTCACCCGCGCCGCCACCTCGCGCTGCAACTCGGCCACAAAGCCGCCAAGGTCGCGGTCTCGCACGTTGGCACCAATCACAATGCGTCGCTTGGCCATTTCCCGGCTGATCTGCGCCGGGCCGTCCTGCAGTGTGATCGCAGCAAGGTTATCCAGCCGCACCAGCGCGCCGTTCGGTGATTTCATGAGTATTTCACCGATCGCCTCGGGGCTGTTGCGGAACGACTCCGGAAATCTCACCACCGCTGAAAAGCGGCGCTCGCCTTCGTAAACATCGGTGGTCACACGGCCACCGATGGCGGTTTCAATGACGTCGTTGACCTCAGACACATTGATGCCGTGGCGGGCGATGGCGCGACGGTCAATATCGATATTGAGATATTGCTGTCCGCTAAGCCTCTCAACCCGAACATCCGAAGCGCCGGGTATCGTGTTGATGACCTTGATGATCTCGTCGGCCGTGCGCTTGAGCACCGACAGTTCATCACCGAACACTTTAACGGCAATATCAGAGCGCACACCGGTCACCATTTCATCGACCCGATCGGAGATCGGTTGCGCCATCACCACCTGCACACCGGGCAACACCGCCAGCTTTTCGCGGATTTTGTCCATCACGGTATTCTGATCCCAACCCTTGGGCAGTTCGCTCCGTGGCTTCAGGGTCGCGATGGGAGTCGATTCGTTCTCCGCCTGCACGTCCGTCGGGCTTTCGCTACGGCCCAGCTGCGATACCACCATTGCCACACCGGGCACTTCTTTCACCAGCCGCATGGCCTCTGATTCCAGCGTGATGGATTCGTCCAGCGACATGCTCGGCACCCGGTTGATACCCGGCACGATGCTGCCTTCCATCATTTCCGGGATGAAGGATGAACCGAGCAACGGGAGCAGCGAAAGACTGCCAAGCAGCAAACCGATGGCCATCAGCATCACGGCTTTCGGGGCTCTCAAGCCATAATCCAGCATCGCCAGATACGGCTTTTTGATCGTGGCAATCAGCCAGGTATCGTGCTCGGCACCGCCCTTGAGAAAGAATGAACACAGGACGGGCGAGAGCGTCAGCGACACAATCAGCGAGATGAACAGGGCAATGGCGATGGTGTAGGCCAAAGGCGCAAACAGCTTGCCTTCGATCCCCTCCAGCGTCATCAGGGGGACAAAAACCAGGCAGATGATGCCGACGCCAAACAGCACCGGCGTACCCACCTCGCGGGTCGCCCGCAACAGGATGCGACCCTTGCTGGTGACATCCACCACCTTGCCCTCGCCCAGATGACTGAAGGCGTTTTCCACCACGACGACCGAACCATCGACCATCATGCCGATGGCGATGGCAAGACCGCCCAGCGACATGAGGTTGGCGGAGATATCGTAGTGGTTCATCACCATGAAGGTACAGAGCGGCGTGATGATCAGGGTCGCCACCACGATGAGGCTGGAACGAATGTCGCCCAGAAAGATGAACAGTACGATGACGACGAGCGCGATCCCCTCCATCAGCACCTTGCTGACGGTGTGGATGGCAGCATCCACCAGCTCGGAGCGGTCATAAAAAGGCACGATCTGAAGATCACCCGGCAACTGGCCCTGCGCGTTGATTTCGGCCACGCGCGCCTTGACGTCGCTGACAATGCGTTTGGCATTGCCGCCTCGCAGCATCATGACGATGCCGCCGACCGATTCCGTGATGCCATTTTTGATCACTGCGCCCGAGCGCACTGCAGCACCGATACTGACCTCGGCCACATCGTGAATATGAACCGGTACGCCGCCCGATTCCTTCAACACGATATCGCCGATGTCCTCGACATTTTCGAGCAGGCCTAGCCCGCGAATCAGATATTGTTCATCGTAATGCGGCAGCTTGCCGCCGCCACTGTTGGCATTGTTGAGCGCCAGCGCGGTGTAGACATCCTTGAGGGTAAGCCCGTAATGACGCAGCCGGTTCGGGTCAGGCTGGACCTGATACTGGCGCTCGTAGCCACCGATGGAATTGATTTCAGCCACCCCGGGGATACCTCGCAACATGGGCCGGACCACCCAGTCCTGAACGGTGCGGCGTTCGGTCAACTCGGCATCCGTCAGCCTGCGCTGTCCGTCATCGGGGAGTTCCAGCGTGTATTGATAGACCTCGCCCAGGCCGGAAGAGACCGGCCCCAACACCGGGGTGACGCCCGCCGGCATCCTGTTTCCGGCCTCAATCAATCGCTCCAGCACCAACTGACGGGCGAAGTAGATATCGGTTTCGTCGGTGAATACCAGCACGATCTGGGACAGCGAATTGCGGTTGACCGAGCGCATTTCGACCAGCCCCGGCAGCCCGGTCATGGCGATTTCGAGCGGCACAGTGACAAAGCGCTCGACCTCCTCGGGTGAGCGTCCCGGTGCCTCGGCGGCAACCTGTATCTGGACGTTGGTGACATCAGGAAAGGCATCGACCGAGAGTTTGCCCAGTTGCAGCACGCCAAAAGCAATCAGACTGACGGCAACAACGACGACGACGACCCGCTGATTCAGCGCAGCGCGGACCAGTTTTTCGATCACGGCTTACTCCAGGGTCTTGAGAACGCGAACATTATTCAGGTGAAAGGCACCATCGGTGACGATACGGTCGCCCTCAGCCAACCCCACCAGCACATGGCGCTGCCCATCGCGGTCTTCCTCCAGCGTGACGGGTCTGAGCGCAAAGCGGTCGGGCGCCAGTTCGACAAACACATGGTCGCGGTCCGCCTCGCGAATCACCGCCTGTGAAGGGACGGTCAGAGCGTGAAGATGACGATGGCGAATCAGCATATCGGCCAGCATTTCCGGTTTGATCTGGCGTTTGGGATTGTCCAGCGCCATACGCATGGTCACGGTACGCGTCTCGGGCTTGACGGTGTCGGCGATATAAATGATTTTGCCGGTGATCTTTTCGTTAGGCAGCGCAGGAATCAGCACATCAACGCGGCTACCCACCTCTACCACATGAGCATCCTGTTCCGGCGCTTCGGCCACAACCCAAACCTGTTTCAGGTCGGCCACCGTAAAGAGATCGTCGGAGATTTCGGCAATCTGTCCGACCGAGATATGGCGATCAATCACCGTACCGCTGAGGGTGCTGCTAACCGGTGTCAGCGAGTTGATCTGGCCGCTACGAGTGAGCTTCGCCAATGCCTCAGGATTCATCCCCATGACGGTCAACTGGTCAGCCACCGCCCGCACCTCGACATCTGCCTCCGCCAGCCCCCCCTCGCGCTCCTTGAGCGTCGCCTCGCTGATGATGCCTTCGTGGAACAGTCGCCGCGCCCGATCGACCGCCAGCCGCTGCAGGCCCATCTTGGTTCTGGCTTTGAGATAGGCCGCCTGGGTATTGCTGAGCTCGGTACTGTTGAGCAGTGCCAGCGGTTCGCCCTTGTGGACATCGCGGCCTATGAATGCCTTGATCTCGACCACCTTGCCGCTGATGCTGGGGCCAATACGGGCAACCCTGTGCTCATCAAGAGCCACCCGACCCGGCAACCGCAAGACATCGTTTATGGTGGCAACCTCTACCGGCTGTACGGTTATTTTTGCACCAAGAGCGGGCGGCACTTGAACTATCATGCCGTCGCGGGCCTCCTCAGCCAGCAGAGGAAGGGCAAACAGGAGCAAAGCAGAGACGAGTGAGCGGTGCATAGATGGTGAATTCCTCGTTTTGTCCAAAACCAGTCAGGCTGGACCCAGTGTAAGCATTTGCAAGAAGCACGCCTTGTTTTTAGTATTCAGACCAAACCTTCAGGATAACCCGCCACGGTTTTGGCGAATGGCGGCATGAACCTTCGGTCAGACCTGGCTTAGATGCCCAAACTCTCCCACAGCGCATCCACCCGACGCTTGACCTCGGCATCCATGGCAATAGGCATACCCCATTCACGGCTGGTTTCGCCCGGCCACTTATTGGTGGCATCGAAACCTGCCTTGGACCCCAGACCCGACACCGGCGAAGCAAAATCAAGGTAGTCGATGGGGGTATTGTCGATCAGGGTCATATCCCGCACCGGATCCATGCGGGTCGTGATGGCCCAGATAACATCCTGCCAGTTGCGGGCATCGATATCGTCGTCCACCACAATCACAAACTTGGTGTACATGAACTGCCGCAGGAAGCTCCAGACACCGAACATGACCCGCTTGGCATGACCCGGATACTGTTTCTTCATGCTGACCACGGCCAGCCGATAGGAACAGCCCTCCGGCGGCAGGTAAAAATCGACGATCTCCGGAAACTGCTTTTGCAGGATGGGTACAAAGACCTCGTTCAGCGCCACGCCAAGCACGGCAGGTTCGTCCGGAGGTCTGCCGGTGTAGGTACTGTGGTAAATCGGGTTTTTGCGCTGGGTAATCCGCTCAATGGTAAATACCGGAAATTCCTCGACTTCATTGTAATAGCCGGTGTGGTCACCGAACGGGCCTTCGGGTGCGGTTTCACCGGGATGGAGAAAGCCCTCCAGCACAATTTCGGCGCTGGCGGGAACCTGCAAATTGGAGGTCAGACATTGAGTGACTTCGGTTTTTGAGCCGCGTAAAAGGCCGGCAAAGGCATATTCCGACAGGGTATCCGGCACCGGCGTGACCGCCCCCAGTATGGTGGCGGGATCAGCACCTAAGGCGACCGCTACCGGGAATGGTTCCCCGGGCCGGGCTGTCTGCCAGTCGCGGTAATCCAGCGCCCCGCCCCGGTGGGCGAGCCAGCGCATGATGGTCTTGTTGCGACCGATGACCTGCTGGCGGTAGATGCCGAGGTTCTGCCGCTCTTTGTTGGGGCCACGGGTAATAACCAGCGCCCAGGTAATCAGGGGGGCTGCATCGCCCGGCCAGCAGGTCTGGATCGGATAACGGCCCAGATCAATATCAGAGCCCGCCAGCACCTCTTCCTGACAGGGGGGGTGGCGCACCGCCTTGGCCGGCATGTTCAGTACCTGCTTGAAGATCGGTAACTTGTCGAACATATCGCGGAAACCCTTGGGGGGTTCCGGTTCCTTGAGGAAAGCCAGCAGGCGACCCACCTCGCGCAGGGCCGCCACCGACGTTTGGCCCATGCCCAGCGCCACCCGCTCGGGGGTACCAAACAGGTTAGCGAGTAACCTGATGTCGTGGCCCTTCGGTTTCTCGAATAACAGGGCCGGACCCGCAGCTTTCAGTGTGCGATCGCAGATTTCAGTCATTTCCAGATAAGGGTCCACCTCAATGCCGATCCGCTTGAGTTGGCCGATGGCTTCAAGATGCTGGATGAAATCGCGTAGATCGTTGTATTTCATTTGTATTATTCCTTATTTAAGGCTCACATTCTGCCATATCCAACAGGGGTAGTACCGTCAGCAGGGACTCTCGCACCAGGGTGGCCCGGTCAGCCAGCGCGGCCCGCAGTGCCGCTTGACGTTGCACCAGCACCACTGACATTCCGGCAGCGGTGGCGGCCCGCAGACCGGTCTCGGAATCTTCAAGCACCAGACAATCGGCGGGCGCGGTGTCGAGACGACGGGCGGCCTCCATGAACAGGTCCGGCTCCGGCTTGCCATGAGCGACCTGATCGCGGGTCACCATGACCGAAAAAGCGTCAGTCAGACCGGCGGCCGTCAGGCACTGACGGGCATAGGGCCCCTCGCTGTTGGTTGCCAGGGCATGCGGAATGTAGCGGCTTCGCAAGTGATCCAGTAACTCATCGGCTCCTGGCATTCTGGCGATTCCGTTTAGCGCGATATGATCGTGCCAGTGCCTTTCCGCATGCCGAAAGAATGCTGCTCGCTCAAATGACGGCCCGAGTGCAGCAGACAGGGCCAGTACCACGTCGTCGGCATGTTGCCCGAACAGGCTGGCGCAAAAAGCAGTGCTTAACGGCCGGCCAAGGTCAGCCGCCGCCCTCTGCCAGGCATGACAATAGGTCGCTTCCGAATCAATCAGGAGTCCATCCATATCGAGGATGACGACCTTGAATGCTGGCAGCATCAACCTGCTCATGGCGCATGCCCTGGGGTAATCACCCGGATATATTCGCCCGGAGCCTCGCGGCTGGAGCCGACTACAATCTGGCGGTCGCCAGCGGCGGTTTCCTCCAGCATGCCGGCAATTTCCACCCGCTCGCCCGCCAGTGCCTGACCGGCGTAGGTCTGGGTGAAGCTCAACGCGCTGCGGATCCCGGGTTCTGTCAGCGCATAGCGAGCAGGGCAGTCGAAGCCATGGCTGGCATCGCTGATCTCGGTCTGGATCAGGATGGCGCCCAGCTTGCGTACCGGACCGTCATCGCGTGGTACGTCGTCTTCATCCAGCAGGGTGATGTCGAACTTGGTTCCGTCACAGAGCCCCTTGTTGAACTTGCGCGCCTCGTGCCAGAGATACTCGTCAAACCCAAGGGCGCAACCGCGCCGGTTCCAGGCCTCCTGCCAGTCGGCCGGGCCGAGTGCCTGCAACTGGCCGGCGGCGATCGCGGTGCCGATAGCATCCCGGACCCGCATGAAGTCAGCCCGGCCATAAATGACAAAATCGAGATCAGAGGCGGGATGCTGGGCTCCGATCAACAGGGAGCCGGTGATGCCTATCTGGCTCGGGTTGAGTCCGTAGTCGGCCATTAACCGTAACCAGAGAACGGCCTTATCTTCAATCAGGTCTCGCTGCGACGCCGTCAGCAGTTCGGCGACCCGCTGTCGCGGGAGGTAATGGCGCTGAATGAGTGACTCTGGAACCGCGTGGAGAGGGGCCTTCAGGCGGGTCGATGCAAACAGATAGCCGGGGGCTCGCGCCGTCAGATAGCGATGCGCTTCTGAGGTGCTCAGCTTGCACGGTCGCCCCGATACCCTGCGGTAACGCAACTGACAGAGGATGCGGCCCTGCTCAGGCTGAGGATCGACCACGGCGAAGATCAGGCCTTCAGCGGTCTCGATAAAATCACGGGGGAGATAGCGCATGGGGGATCGGTCTGGCGTGTGACAAAATCGAAGAATGCCTTAATTGCCAAAGGGGGTCGAGCGATGGCGCGCAGGGTTCGTGCGGGTGATAACACCACCGCCGAGGGGGCTTTATGAACCGGTCACCGTAGATTAAATGGGGTGTTAAGTCTCGCGTGTACACAACTAATCAATAGCAATCAATCTGTTGTAATCAATAACCAGGATTGGCACGAAGATCGCTTTAATCAAGGAATTTTCCGACTATTCAATGGTGTCCCGCATGGCCAATCCTGCCGCAAGCCTGCCCCAAACCGGTATTCCAGGGCTGATGGAAAACTGGCGCTCAGATGTCATCGCCGGTTTCCTGGTCTTTCTGATTGCCCTGCCGCTGTGTCTCGGTATCGCCATGGCCTCGGGCTTTCCGCCCATGAGCGGCATCATATCCGCTGTGATCGGCGGCGTGGTTGTGTCAAGGATCAGCGGCTCTTTCGTCACCATCAACGGACCGGCGGCGGGTCTGATCGTGGTGATTCTGTCGGCGGTTCAATCGCTCGGTCAAGGGGATGCGATGGCGGGCTATCGTTATACGCTGGCGGCCATCGTGGTTGCCAGCGCCCTGCAAATCGTCATGGGACTGGTCAAGGCTGGCCGTCTTAATGCCTATTTCCCGGCCTCGGTTGTCCACGGCATGCTGGCGGCCATCGGCATTATCATCATGGCCAAACAGGTTCATGTGCTACTGGGGGTTAAGCCTGAGGCCAAGGAAATCCTCGAAACCATCGCCGAGATCCCTCGTAGCATCGCTAATCTGAATCCGGAAATCACTCTGATCGGCTTATCGGGTCTGCTGATCATGATCCTGTGGGCGCTGGTTCGGAGCCCCCGCTTGAAAAGGATCCCCGCGCCACTGATCGTGGTCGCCGTCGGTATGGCGCTGGAACGCTATTTCGACCTGGATCATGAGCATGTCTATATGTTCATGCCGGACCAGGCCTTTATGCCCCACCACGAATTTACAGTAGGCCCCAAATTTCTGGTCAACATTCCCAGCAATGTGCTGGGCAGTTTTTATTTCCCCGACTTCGGCAAACTGGCTACCGCCGAATTCTGGGGTGCGGTCATGTCGATTTCTCTGGTCGGCAGTCTCGAAACCCTGTTGAGCGCCACGGCTGTGGACAAGCTTGATCCCTGCAAGCGCTATTCCGATCTCAACCGCGACCTGACCGCCGTCGGTATCGGTAATCTGCTGGCTGGTGCGATAGGCGGTTTGCCGATGATTGCAGAAATCGTGCGGTCGTCGGCCAATGTCAGCAACGGGGCTAAAACGGGTTGGGCCAATTTTTTCCACGGGCTGTTCCTTGCTTTCTTTGTGCTGGTATTTCCCTGGCTCATGCATGAAATTCCACTGGCATCGCTGGCCGCACTTCTGGTCTATACCGGGTTCCGGCTCGCCTCTCCGCGCGAGTTCGCCAAGACCATGGATGTTGGCAACGAACAGCTGATTTTGTTTGTCATCACCATAGCCGGGGTACTCGCGACTGATCTTTTGGTCGGCGTCCTGATCGGTATTCTGGCCAAACTCCTGATTCATCTGGCCTGGGGCGTCAAGTTTGCCAATCTGGTGAAAATTTCCTACCAGATTGACCGCAGTACGCCCGGCACTTATCTCATCAAGGTCGATGGCTCCGCCATATTCTCCAACTTCATCGGCCTTAAAAGCGAAGTGGCCGATTTCCCGGATGGCCAAACGGTCATCTTCGACGTCTCAGATGCTTTCATGATTGACCACACCGTTATGGAGTTTATCGATTATTACCGCAAGGACTACATCGAACGCGGCGGCCAGTGTTCGTTGCAGGGACTGGATAATCTAGCGCCCTTCTCCGATCACCCACTGGCGGCGCGGCGCCAGAAAAGGGCGACTGATACGGGTCAGTAAATTCAACATACGGCGGCGTGATCCCCTTGAGGCCTTGCATGACCGACACCCCCACAAAACCAGTACGCGCCGTGCGGCCCGCCAAATCCTGGATCGTGCAATCCAAGCACCATACCAAGCGGATCCATCAGATCAACGTCAAGCTGACTGAAGAGGCCAATAACACGCTGAGAGAAATCGCCGATAGTGAAAATCTACGGCTCTACGAAGCGGTGGAAAAAGTACTGGCGTTTTATCGGCAGCATCATCCAATTAGCGACCCGGCCCAGGAGGCAGCAAAGTCGCTATCAGCGGGTTAGACTCATCAAGGAGTGGCACAGAGAGTGCCGTTGATATCGCATTGAGGCTCAATGCGCTGCTTTCGTTGCGCCTCGTTGAGAGCAGATCGCCTCGTTGGTAGTGCTGGTTCTGCCAGTACAGCCACAGACTTGGCTTGCACAGCAGCTGCAATTGGCCAGTGATTCCATCAGCATGATCTGCTGGAAGTTACTCATATTTTCGACGCCCGAACAGGCTTGCCCAACAAGCGTCGACGATCACACATAAATGCCTTATGGCGTGCTGGGAACCGTTGGGGAATGGGGAAATGCACCAAACGAGCAGGACAGCTTACACGCGAGTAGACGCGTTGGCTCCATCGCACGTGACCCAAGCCATTTTGTGTTTAAAATGCAGCAGGCACCTTGACGAAAGAACAAGAGAAAGTGCAGGGTGCGTTTATCCGAAGGTCGTGGTTAAAGCGG
>JBILXN010000235.1:0-3169 GCA_044378425.1 Methylococcaceae bacterium | reverse complement strand
AACAGATCATCGCTTGCCTTGATGGATTGAAGTCCCCTCAATCCAGATACCAGGCCATGAACCACATACGAAGACTCGTGTTAGTCGTCCTCACTGTCTTAATCTTCTCGACACCATCCATCACACTTGGATTGCAACCAGAGGAAATCCCTGCCTCTCTCAAAGGCATCACGGTTCCGCCGACACCTGGACTGCTGGACGGCCCTGAACCCATCGTGATAGACAAAGCCGCCGCCATCCAGTTGGGCAAAGCCCTGTTCTGGGATATGAATGTCGGCAGCGATGGCATCGCCTGTGCCACCTGCCACTTTCACGCCGGTTCAGACCGCCGCACCCGCAACCAGCTAGAACCCGGCACCCGGCACCATGCACCCACCGGCAATACATTCCAGAAAACCGCTTCCGGGGCTGACGGTGGCATCAATTACGACCTCAAGCCCTCCGATTTCCCTTTCTTCCAGTTCGAGAATCCTGCCGACAAACACTCGAAACGACTCTTCAGCTCCGACGACGTCGTCTCATCCTCCGGCACCCTATTCGGACAATTTCGCTCTACTTCAGCATCTGACCCCTCCGGCCATGATGTCTGTTCACCACTGTCCGACGATATATTTCATCTTGGCTCCGCTAACAGCCGAAGGGTGACCAGTCGTCATGCGCCCACCGTCATCAATGCCGCCCTAAATTACCGCAACTTTTGGGATGGCCGCGCCAACAACCTATTCAATGGTGAAACCCCCTACGGTCCTCGCAACCCCGAGGCAGGTGTATGGGAACTACGCGACGGCAAAATCCAAAAAAATCATATCCTGCTGGAAAACGCCTCGCTGGCTTCACAGGCTGTAGCCCCTCCCCTGGATACAAAGGAGATGTCCTGTCAGGGCCGGACCTTCGAAAACCTCGCCCGCAAATTACTAACCCGCAGACCGCTGGATCGCCAGAAAGTACATCCCGATGATAGCGTACTGGCCCCATTGCGTGACCGCTCAGGCAAGGGGCTCGCCACGCACTACCAGGAACTGATACGCAAAGCATTCGCCCAACGGTACTGGAGCGGCAACGGCGATTTCGGCTCGCCCTCTATCAATGCCCCATCCTATTCGCAGATGGAGGCCAATTTCCCCTTTTTCTTCGGCCTTGCCATACAACTCTATGAAACTACTCTGATATCCGACCAGTCCCCCTTCGATTCACCTCGTGGACCTGATGGCTACCCCTCCGCTTTCAATCAACAGCAAAAACGGGGAGCAAAGCTCTTCGATAAGGCCGAGTGCGATTTTTGCCACCGAGGACCCGGCTTTTCATCGGCCGAACACCCCGCAATCTACTCACAGATTCCGCTTGGTGAACCTCTCAAACTGGTTGACCGGCGCGTCATCAGCATTAATCGGGTCACCAAACAGGTTTTCACCGCACTAGCCGACGTCGGCTACGCCAATACCAGTGTCACACCCAATGATTATGATGAAGGACTTGGCGGGCGCGACCCCATGGGAAATCCTCTCTCCTTCGCCGAACAATACCAAGCCACCCTTATCAAGCCCGGCAAGCCCATACTCGACCGGATCAAAGTCAGTGCTTACAGCTTCTCGCTCCGATTCAATATCGGCTTCCGACCGGATGAACTTGTAGCCCCTTCAACAGAATCTGCCTACTACAACGGTGACACCGGGCAAAGTTACATTCCCTCACCCACACTGGCACAGGTTGAACTGAACAGGCCGAACCAAGGACGGTTGCCGATAGCGGTGAATGGCAGTTTCAAGGTTCCAAGCCTTCGCAACGTTGAACTCACAGCACCCTACATGCATAACGGCAGCATGAAAAACCTAGAGGAGGTGATCGCCTTTTACGATAGGGGTGGCAACCTCGACAATCGCGAACACTTTGGCACATTCGTATTTGAACAGATATTCACTCGCGAGGATAAAAACGACCTACTGGCCTTTCTTTTGACCCTCACCGACCAACGCGTGCTATGGGAGAAGGCACCGTTCGACCATCCAGCCCTTGCTGTCCCACATGGGTCAAAGCTCAATAACAGCGCGGAGCAATGGATTAACGTCCCTGCTGTGGGTCGCTCTGGCAGAACGTCCGCTCAGGGGGCATTAAAGCCATTCACCTCCTTCCTTGGCAGAACCGATTAGGTTGTGACTCACTCCCGTCACCCTCTGAAACCGCCGCAATTTTAACTGTGCGTGCGGCGTATCCTTAAGAAAACTGCTTATTCTGCTTCTGCGTGATTCGACCGCCCATTCCAGGATGATCCGGTCTCGCCGCTACGCGGCTGCCCTTTGATTTTAGCGTGGCAACAGATCATAGCCAGGGACAATCAGACGGCCAATGCAAGAACCGAATTCATGAGACGTTTAGGATCAAAATGGCTCAGGAGTGGTTGTGGTATTTCCCGCAGTAGGTGTGGGAAATGCCACATATCACCTGTAGAAGAATCCTCGCTAACTCGCTTTAGCGACATTAGCTAAAGATATCAACCCACATAAATAACAGTCACAACGTATCGCATTATCATCACAAGCAGTGATAGACGAAAAGAATATAAATACTCATATATGTTTGTTTTATATTGATTAATATGAAATATGCAGAACACGCCAACACACCAGACGCTACCCATGATCATTAGGCGTTTAAGCACCTAACTGATGATTGAGATCATCGCATGAGGCATGGCATGTTAAGTGCTTTATGGCATTCTGTCGCAAGCCTGATGGTTAATCACCGCGATCTAAACCGAAACCGTCGACCAACCATAACAATGATTAAGAGGAAAGTTATGAACTTCGAATTGAAGACCTTCGCATCTACCGCGCTTCTGGCGACACTTGCCGGATCAGCCACAGTCGCTAACGCCCATCCGGGCTACGTTGATGGCGGCGGCGCGGCATATACCGGCAGCTGGCTCAACAATACGCCGACTGGTTACCAGAGCGCTACAGCACTGTCCAAGCGTGGAGTTAACGTTGATGCCATTCGTATCGGTCATGGCTGTAACCTTGATGATTCGGCCGATGGCGTAAATGATGATCCGGTTGTCGCCAACTCTTGGATTTTCCCGCAGGGATTGGGTCAGCGGATGTCCGGCAACCGCATTATCGATGATGGCATGGCGCCCATGAGCACAGGATGTAGTGATGCGGGTAACTTATGT
>JBILXN010000173.1:0-5247 GCA_044378425.1 Methylococcaceae bacterium | reverse complement strand
CACGCGATAAACTGAGCACTCTGTACAACTGGAGGCATATCATGGCTGTACGCGATTACGACTTTGGAACACCTGCGAGTGAGTCCCAGAAAAATGTGACCCTCGAAATTGATGGCTTCACCGTTAGCGTACCCGAAGGTACGTCCATCATGCGAGCGGCAGCAAGTGCCGGAATCCAGATCCCCAAACTCTGCGCAACGGACAGTCTGGACCCGTTTGGCTCCTGCAGGCTTTGTCTGGTTCAAGTGGAGGGCGGACGGGGTCTGCCGGCATCCTGTACCACCCCTGTCGGTGAAGGCATGAAAGTCTGCACCCAGAACGAGCGGCTTGCCAGCGTCCGCCGGGGTGTCATGGAACTCTATATCTCCGATCATCCACTGGATTGCCTGACCTGTTCCGCTAACGGCAACTGCGAACTACAGGATATGGCCGGAGCCGTCGGGCTGCGGGAAGTGCGTTACGGTTATGAAGGTGAAAATCACCTCAAGGCCGAAAAAGACAAAAGCAATCCCTACTTCCAGTTCGACCCCTCCAAGTGCATTGTCTGTTCTCGCTGCGTTCGTGCCTGTGAAGAAGTGCAGGGCACCTTCGCGCTGACCATAGACGGTCGTGGCTTCGACTCCAAGGTTTCGCCGGGCCAGAACCAGGACTTCATGGATTCAGAGTGTGTATCCTGCGGCGCCTGTGTTCAGGCCTGCCCAACCGCGACGCTGATGGAAAAATCCGTTATCGACAAGGGCCAGGCTGAACACAGCACCATCACAACCTGCGCCTACTGTGGTGTTGGCTGCTCCTTCAAGGCAGAAATGAAAGGGGCAGACCTCGTGCGAATGGTGCCTAACAAGGATGGCCACGCCAACCACGGCCATTCCTGCGTCAAGGGCCGCTTTGCTTTTGGCTATGCGACTCACAAGGATCGCATCACCAAGCCCATGATCCGAAAGAATATTACTGACCCTTGGCAGGAAGTGTCCTGGGAGGAAGCGGTTAACTATGCGGCCTCTGAATTCAAGCGGATACAGAGCCAGTATGGCCGCTATTCGGTCGGTGGCCTCACCTCCAGTCGCTGTACCAATGAAGAAGCTTACTTGGTGCAAAAACTGGTCCGCGCAGCCTTTGGCAACAACAATGTCGATACCTGTGCCCGCGTCTGCCACTCCCCGACGGGTTACGGCCTGAAACAGACGCTGGGTGAATCGGCAGGTACCCAGACCTTTGACTCCATTCGCAAGACCGACGTCATATTTGTGATTGGCGCCAATCCCACCGATGGTCATCCCGTATTCGGTTCTGCCATGAAACGTCGCATTCGCGAGGGTGCTCGCCTGATCGTGGCCGACCCGCGGGATATCGACCTCGTCAAGTCAGTCCACGTCAAGGCCGATTACCATCTCAAACTTCGCCCCGGCACCAATGTGGCGCTGATCAACGCCATGGCTCATGTCATCGTGACGGAAGGGCTGGCCGATGACGCGTTCGCGCTGGAGCGTTGCGAGGTGGAGTCCTATACCAAATGGAAAGCCTTCGTGAGCCAGGCGCATAACTCCCCTGAAGCCATGGAAGCCACCACCGGCGTACCCGCCAGCAAGGTTCGCGAAGCCGCGCGACTGTTTGCCACTGGCGGCAACGGGGCCGTCTACTATGGTCTCGGTGTGACGGAACACAGTCAGGGCTCGACCACAGTGATCGGTATCGCCAATCTGGCCATGGCCACCGGCAACATCGGTCGTGAGGGCGTAGGTGTCAACCCATTAAGGGGCCAGAATAACGTGCAGGGTTCGTGCGACATGGGCTCATTCCCCCACGAATTACCCGGCTACCGCCACGTCTCCGATTTTGAAACCCGGGCCCTGTTTGAGTCAGTCTGGGGTGTGACGCTGGAATCTGAACCCGGTTTGCGAATTCCCAACATGTTCGGGGCGGCAATGGATGGCACCTTCAAGGGCCTCTACTGTGAGGGCGAAGACATCGCCCAGTCGGATCCTGATACCCAGCATGTCATGGCTGCGCTTCGGGCGATGGAATGCGTCGTGGTTCAGGATCTGTTCCTGAACGAAACTGCCAAGTTCGCTCATGTATTCCTGCCGGGTGCTTCCTTCCTTGAAAAGAGCGGCACCTTCACCAATGCCGAACGTCGCATTTCACCGGTGCGCAAAGTCATGCCGCCACTGGCAGGATATGAAGACTGGCAAGTGACCCAGTTGTTATCCAATGCGCTGGGTTACCCGATGAACTACAGTCATGCTTCAGAAATCATGGATGAGATTGCCAGTCTGGTGCCGACTTTCACCGGCGTCAGCTTCAAGAAGATTGACGAACTCGGCAGCATCCAATGGCCCTGTAACGATAAGTCACCGAACGGCACCCCCACCATGCACATCGATCAGTTTGTGCGTGGTAAGGGTCGCTTCATGCTGACCGAGTATGTTCCGACACCAGAACGCACCACCAGTCGCTTCCCGCTCATACTCACCACGGGGCGAATTCTGTCCCAGTACAACGTAGGTGCCCAGACCCGGCGTACTGCCAATTCGCTATGGCACGGCGAGGACAGACTGGAAATCCATCCCCATGATGCCGAAGTGCGGGGCGTTAACGATGGCGATTGGGTCGGCATCAAGAGTCGGGCGGGTGAAACCGTGCTTCGGGCAACACTGACTGATCGCGTTCAGCCAGGTGTGGTCTACACCACGTTCCACTTCCCTGAGTCTGGTGCCAATGTCATCACCACGGATAACTCTGACTGGGCCACCAACTGCCCTGAATATAAAGTAACGGCGGTGCAGGTCACCAAGGTCAGCAAGCCTTCTGAGTGGCAGCGGGACTACCAAGCCTTCAGTGAAGAACAGGAATCGCTACTGGAAAACCGTCTGCATGACACGACAGCCTAGTCGGTGACATGACGGCAGCGCTCACCCCGGAGCTAGGATGGCCCAGTTACCGGCTTCGAGAGGTTGAGCGCTGGCGCAACGGCCGCAGCGAAATTTACGAAGACTGCATCGCAGAGGAAGCGCCGGTTGCCCTGATGTATAACGGGGAGCCCCATGTGGTGATGCTGGCGACCCCTCTTGATCTTGAAGATTTTGCCCTCGGCTTCAGTCTCACCGAAGCGATAGTGGCGGATGGCTGCGAGGTCGATTCAATTCGCGTATTCCAGCGAGCGGAAGGCATGGAGGTGCGGCTCCGTATCCCAGTAGCGCGGTGCGAAACCGCCGTAGATAAGGGCCGTAATATGACTGGCCGAACCGGCTGTGGACTTTGCGGAGCGCGGACCCTGCAACAGGCCATACGCCGTCCTGTACCCGTGACCAGCCGTCTCCGTCTGCCTGCCAGTGATCTGATTGCGGCGCTAGCCGGGTTGCGCGCTCGCCAGCGCCTGAACACGCTCACGGGTGCAGTTCATGCTGCCGGTTGGGCGGTGCCTGGCAAAGGGCTGTTGCTGGTGCGTGAGGATGTGGGCCGGCATAATGCGCTCGATAAGTTAATCGGGGCACTCGCCCGGAAAAATACCGATTTCAGCACGGGCTTTGTCGTCGTCACCAGCCGCGCCAGTTATGAAATGGTGCAGAAATGTGCAACAGTCGGCATAGGCTTTATGGCAGCCATCTCCGCCCCCACCGGTCTCGCGATAGAATTGGCAGAGGCGACGGGGCTGACGTTGGTCGGCTTCGCCCGCGATGAAAACCATGTGGTCTATGCTCATGGTCAACGTTTGCTACACGCCGATCAGGCCAGCAACAACCACGACATGACCGA
This sequence comes from Methylococcaceae bacterium, assembly GCA_044378425.1. GTDB lineage: Bacteria > Pseudomonadota > Gammaproteobacteria > Methylococcales > Methylococcaceae > UBA6136. The sequence goes on along the minus strand of JBILXN010000173.1, from coordinate 1,491 downwards.
TACCGCTATGCGATAGCCGTCCAAGGTAATATCTAAACCAACACCTGAACCAACTGCTGATCCCACGCTATGGATAACCAAAATCTTGTCAGGATGGCCAATAGTATTGGCGACTTCTTCAATGCCGAACCCGATAAGGCAATAGCCGAAGCCGGTGTCGCTGATCACTTGCGTCGCTTCTGGGAGTCCCGGATGCGTGTTGCCATCATTGCCCATTACCAGGCGGGCGGCGAGGGCATGAGCGAACTGGTCAAAAACGCCATCGGTCGCCTGGCTCAGGAAGCCAACGATCTCAAACAGGCCGGCAACGGCTAACGGTGCTGAGGTCGACCCTCATAGGGTTCGGCTTTACGCCATGCACTGTTAAAAGATTATTCACTTCAGTAGGTTATAAACACACCACGACCTCGTGGGTGAAATTACACTATCAGCTTTTGCTTGTAGAGGGCAACAGCGTAAAGAAGGGAATTGCCGTAGATCGCAGCGGATTGCAGCAGGAAGTGAGCGTTGGCTTTGTTCGATTTGCCATGGGCACAGGTGTCTGTGCTTAACCCAGCGGGGTGGACACCCCCCACGAGTAGTTCGTTTGGGTTTGAAGGACAAGTACCACCGCCCGCACGAACCCGAGATCACCGATGCGGCCAAGGCCTGGGTGGTGAGCGTGGCTTGCACCAAGCCAAAGGATCATGGCTTGGCCGCTGAGTTGTGGACCCTCTCGGCATTGGCCAGTTTCGTGAGCAAGGGCGCCGCCCGGGCCGCCGGTTTCGACCGCCTCGCCAAGGCTGGCAAGAGCACCGTGTGGCGCATCCTCAACGAAAACGACATCAAGCCCCACAAAATCCGCTACTACCTTGAGACGCGCGATCCGGAGTTCGACCGCAAGATGCAGGAAGTTCTGATGGTCTACCGGGATGTTTCGATCTATAGCGAGGGTGCCGTTCATGACGCCAGACCCAAGGCCATCTACACCGTCAGTGTCGATGAGAAGCTCGGTGTTCAGGCCATTGGGCTGACCGCGCCCGATTTGCCGCCGGTACCAGGCAAGGCACCGGCCATCGGGCGCGACTACGCGTACGTTCGCCGAGGCACTGTCTCGATACTGGCCGGAATCGACCTGCACTCGGGCTCAGATCTTCGCCAACGTCGAGGACCGGCACCGCAGCGTGGAGTTCATCGCGCTGCTCAATCGACTGGACGAGCACTATCCGCAGGAGGCCATCATCCGCGTCGTGCTGGACAACCACTCGGCCCACACCTCCAAGGAAACCACAGCCTACCTGGCCACTCGTCCTGGACGATTCGAATACGTTCACACCCCCAAGCAGGGTTCCTGGCTCAATCTGACTGAGTGCGCCTTCTCCAAGATGGCACGAACCTTCCTTCGCCACATCCGCGTCAAATCGGTAGACGAACTCAAGGAACGCATCCTCACAGGAATCGCAGAGTTCAACGCCACACCGGTGGTGTTCCGCTGGAACAAGTTCGACCTCG
>JBILXN010000172.1:0-5253 GCA_044378425.1 Methylococcaceae bacterium | reverse complement strand
TAGCCCAAGAGCACCTTCGCTCGCGCCACCTCGCGAGCCGGTGCGGTTCTGGACGCCGCCAACTCCTCCAGCATTTTCCTCTGCTCCGGCGCAAGCGTAAGCTCCGCACGCCCATACTTTCTCGCCATGCCGATCTCCATTGAGAGTTGCAAATGAAACGGCTCGATTATCGGTTATTTCGCAATGTCTTTGGTGGAACGGACTACTAGTCTCGATAGGGGTGGGTTGGTGTGAGCGCGTTGGTGTTCGCTCGGCATGTAATCAACCACGCTTCAATCTGAGCGGCCCAAAGTCGGGCTCTGATTTTGGTATCAAATGTTCGGCTTGATGATTTACCGTTGGTTCTCACTTGGGCCTGCGAACGTGTTCTTTGTTTTATAAAAGTTGCCATCCTTCCTCCTAGTGCAGCAGAATTTGCAGCAGACGAAGCTTTTTTGCAGCAGTAGCGGGTGTCTTACTTTCATAACCAACTGTTATAAAATATAAATTATGTCAAAAATGCTATTGGTCGCCTGGCTCAGGAAGCCAACGATCTCAAACAGGCCGGCAACGGCTAACGGTGCTGCGGTCGACCCTCATAGGGTTCGGCTTTACGCCATACCTCCGCCGGAGATGCGCTCATGATCAGCATATTCTGTTCCCCCGCCCGCTATGTTCAGGGTCGCGATGCCAGCTTGGAGTTGGCTAGCGAAATGGTAAAGCTGGGTTTCTCGGGCAGGGTGCTGGTTCTGGCGAGCCGAAGCGCTCGCGCTGCCCTCGAAAGCACCTGGCAACAGAGTTTTGCCCTGCACGGTCTCTCCTGCGACATTCTTGATTTCGGCGGCGAATGCTCACTTGCCGAGATAGAGCGTGGCAAGGCCGAAGCGCTTCGCTTGGGATCAACCTGCATCGTGGGTGCCGGGGGTGGCAAGGTGCTGGATACGGCTCGGGCTATCGCCTCAGAAATGGGTTTGCCCGTCGTATCCTGCCCGACAACCGCCTCAAGTGATGCCCCCTGCAGTGCCTTGTCGGTGGTCTACAGCGCCGAAGGCAGATTCGAGAAATGTCTGTTCTACAGGCGTAATCCGGATCTGGTTCTGGTCGAGACCGATGTCATCGTCAAGGCACCGGTACGTTTGCTGATCTCTGGTATGGGCGACGCACTGGCCACCCATTTCGAAGCCGAAACTTCACGCAAGGCGCATAAGCGGAATCAGGTCGGCGGTGCCAGCACCATCGCGGCAGCGGCCCTCGCCGAACTGTGTTACCGCACGCTGCTGGAAGATGGTCAGGCCGCTGTTGCTGCCGCCAGAGTCGGCGCCATTACCCCCGCTTTTGAGCGCATTGTCGAGGCCAACACCCTACTTTCGGGCTTGGGATTTGAATCGGGCGGGCTCGCGGTGGCTCATTCGGTGCACAATGGACTGACCGCCGCCCCGGAAACCCATGCGTATCTCCATGGTGAAAAAGTGGCCTTCGGCACCTTGGTGCAACTGGTGCTTGAGGGACGTGATGCGGCTTTGGTTGAGCAGGTTATGGGCTTTAGCCATGCCGTTGGCTTGCCGCTTACGCTGGCTGATCTGGGACTGGACCCGCTCAGCCTTGCCATGGCGCAGAGCATTGCCGAGCGTGCTGTTGCTGCCGGGGAGACGGCCCATAACGAAGCCTTTGAGGTCAGCCCCGCTAGCCTGCGCGACGCCCTGTATGCGGCAGATGCCTGGGGTGCAGATTTCAAGCGTCGCCACACCCGCTAGGCCCCAGGCAACAGTAGACCTCTGATATCCGCCAGCACCCGCGCTGTCAGATCTTCACTGCCACTAACATAGCTCAGCACTGCTGACTCTTTCCTGAGCCAAGTCAACTGTCGTTTGGCAAACTGCCGAGTCGCGATGATGCCGCGTTCAATCATCTGCTCCCGCGAAGACTCACCCGCCAGAAATTCCCAGACCTGCCGATAGCCCACTGCCCGCATTGAGCCAATATCCGCGTGCAGGTCACCCCGCTCAAACAATCCCCGAACTTCTTCCACCAGGCCCTGCTCCAGCATCTGCAAAAACCGCTGATGAATGCGCGCATGGAGTAGCTCTCGGCTGACGGGAGCCAGCACGAGTCTGACCGGTCTGAAGGGCAGGGGACTGTCATCAATTGCCTGACACCACTCGGTCAGACTTCGACCGCTGATGCGATACACCTCAAGCGCCCGTTGGATGCGCTGGGGATCATTGGGATGAATGCGTGCCGCAGCAACGGGGTCGATCCTGGCCAGTTCCCCATGGAGTGCCCGCCAGCCCAGCCGGTCGGCTTCAATGCTGATCTCGTTACGTAGCACGGGATCAGCGGCCGGTAAATGTGAAAGCCCGTTCAGCAGGGTGTTGAAGTACAGCATCGTCCCGCCCACCAGAATCGGTAGATTGCCCCGGTGGCTGATCTCGTCTATTAACTGCAGGGCATCCTTGCGGAATCTACCGGTGGAATACGCCTCTGCCGGGTCCAGCAGGTCGATGAGATGATGTGGAATTCCCTGTCGTTCTGTTAGGCTTGGTTTGGCTGTCCCGATATCCATGCCTCGATACACCAACGCCGAATCTACGCTGATGATTTCCCCATTTAATGCTTTGGCAATATCAATCGCCAGATGGGTCTTACCAGACGCCGTCGGCCCCATAAGCGTGATAACGGGCCATGGTTCTGAAACAGGATCGAAACAGGACGTCGACATAAACAAGCTGGCGTTTGGTGGTTATCATCCCGGTCCGGCACTGTACCGAACCGTCGCATCAAGACGAAATGTTGCTTTGAGTTTCAAAATCAGGATTGCCGATGGAACACGGCGGCGATGCTCCTTTATTTATTCCCTTGAGCAGGCATCGGGTGAAACCGCTACCTGGGCGGTCCGCACCCTCTTTTGTACCTGCTACTCAGGTTTGCTGATCAGCAGTTGTCGCACTTGTCGTGATTGGCCAATGACTCTGTGCTGCCACCCCTTTTTCTATGACGAGAATGCATTCAAATAAAAAAGGCTTACAAGCTGGCACTAGCCGAATCTTAATCCGGTTAGCGCCATGCGGGTGCTGTTTTAGCGCTTCATCATGTCAAAGAATTCCTGGTTGGTTTTGGTGTCCTTAAGTTTGCCGAGCAGGAATTCACTTGCGGCCATTTCGTCCATGGGTTGCAGGATTTTGCGTAGTATCCAGGATTTCTGTAGTTCGTCAGGTGGGACCAGATATTCCTCACGACGGGTGCCGGAGCGGTTGATGTTAATGGCGGGGTAGATACGTTTTTCGGCGATCTTACGTTCAAGGTGTAATTCGTTGTTGCCAGTGCCCTTGAATTCTTCGTAAATCACTTCGTCCATGCGTGAGCCGGTATCGATCAACGCTGTAGCGATAATGGTCAGGCTGCCACCTTCCTCAATGTTACGGGCTGCGCCAAAGAAGCGTTTGGGGCGTTCCAGCGCGTTGGCATCTACACCACCCGTGAGAATTTTGCCTGATGCCGGCACTACGGTGTTGTAGGCTCTGGCGAGTCGGGTGATGGAGTCGAGCAGGATCACCACGTCGCGTTTGTGTTCAACCAGACGCTTGGCCTTCTCGATGATCATCTCTGCTACTTGTACATGGCGGGCCGGTGGTTCGTCGAAGGTGCTTGAGACCACTTCGCCTCTCACGCTGCGCTGCATTTCGGTCACTTCTTCCGGACGCTCGTCGATCAGCAATACGATCAGGTAGCACTCGGGATAGCGTTCGGCAATGGAGTGGGCGATGTTCTGCAGGATCATCGTTTTGCCCGCCTTTGGAGGAGAGACGATGAGTCCGCGCTGACCTTTGCCGATAGGGGCTACAAGGTCCATGACCCGGCCGGTGAGGTCTTCAGTTGTGCCGTTGCCGAGTTCAAGCGTGAAGCGTTGTTTAGGGAAAAGCGGGGTGAGGTTGGAAAACAGGATTTTGTGCTTGGCGTTTTCTGGGGGCTCGTAGTTGATTTGTTCGACCTTGAGCATGGCAAAGTAGCGCTCGCCCTCCTTGGGCGGTCTGATTTTGCCAGAGATAGTGTCGCCGGTACGCAGGCTAAATCGTCTTATCTGGCTCGGGGAGACATAAATATCGTCTGGACCTGCCAAGAATGAGCTGTCGGGCGACCTCAGAAAGCCGAAGCCATCGGTCAGTATTTCGAGTACGCCATCACCGTAGATGTCCTCGCCGCTCTTTGATTGCTTTTTGAGAATTGAGAAGATGAGGTCCTGCTTGCGGGTCCTGGCAACACCTTCAATATCGAGGCTTTCGGCAATTTCTATGAGTTCGGCGACGGGTTTACGCTTGAGGTCGGTAAGATTCATGGATGAAGGCAGAAGTTAGGGTTTGGGGGTTGTGCCTGGTCGCTTCCTGCGCATGTGCTCACACGGGAGGTGAGCGGGGATGGGGGGCTTAAAGCGGGAGGCGGGACGAGTTGATGAGTCGTTTGGTTGACAGGAAACCGGCCCAACCCGTTGTAGAGGGTTGGGTCGGGCGTCGGAGTTAGATGTTGGCGTCGATAAATGCGGCCAACTGGGATTTGGCCATGGCGCCAACCTTGGTGGCGTGCACTTCCCCGTCCTTGAATAGAATCAACGTCGGGATGCCACGTACACCGAAACGTTGCGGGGTGTTCGGGTTGCTGTCAATGTTGACCTTGGCGACGACCACTTTGCCGGCATACTCAGCGGAAATTTCATCGAGTATGGGGGCGATCATTTTGCAGGGACCGCACCATTCTGCCCAAAAATCAACCAGAACCGGGGTGCTTGATGCCAAGACCTTGCTGTCAAAGTCGGCATCGCTGATATGAAGAATACTGTCGCTCACGTGTGAGTACTCCGTGCTATTCGGAAGAATATAAAAAGATAGGGTGCAAGGATGCCGGGAAATCGGCTTGATTGGAATGAGGCCATCCTTAGCTCATCTGGGGAGCATTTCAGCCTAAACCAGAGGGAATTGCAACTATTTCATCAACGGCCATGAGTTCCCTTAAATCCATGATGCCCCAAAAATCAGCGAATTGTTTGGGCGCACTAGCGGAGTCGTTTTTGCGAACGGCGACGATATGACCTATTCCGTAGTGGCGGGCTGAGGCCAGGACCGCGCGACTGTCATCCACCAAGAGGGCGCGGGCGGGATCAAATGGATGCCGGCATCGCAGTAGTCGCCAGAACGCCTCGTCCTCTTTGGGATAGCCAAAATCATGGGAACTAACGATGTGGTCAAAATACAACTGGAGACAGGTCCGATCCAGTTTAAGGTG
>JBILXN010000171.1:0-5277 GCA_044378425.1 Methylococcaceae bacterium | reverse complement strand
CGGCCCGTAGACTTCGGCCACGAAGGTCGAAAGTACCGGTGGGCCGGGCGGGCTTTCGACGATCTTTACATTGGCGCCGTGGGCGCTGGCAATACGTTCGATTTCGGGGCGGATGCGAAGGGCGATCTCGTGCGATTTCTGCTCGCGGCGTTCCTTGGGCAGCAGATTGATGCGGATATCGGCCTGATGCGGTTCGTGGCGCAGGTAGTAATGCCGGACCATGCCGTTGAAGTCCATCGGCGAGGCGCTGCCGACATAGGTCTCGAAATCGGTGATTTCGTTAAGGCTAGCCAGATAGGTGCCGAGGTCGCGGGCGGTGGCGTCAGCCGATTCCAGCGTGGTACCGCGCGGCATGTCGATGACCAGTTGCAGTTCGTTCTTGTTGTCGAAAGGCAGCAGTTTGAGCGGTACCACCCGGTAAACCGCCAGCAATGCCGAGCCGACAAAAGCCAGCAGCACGATGAACAGAAACAGTCGCGCCCTGGTGGGCGCCGCCAGCATGACACCGAGGGTGCGGTCGTAAAAGCGATACAGGCCCGAAGCCTTGGGGTCGGTCTCTGCCTCGCCCTTGCCGTATTCACTTTTGAGCAGGTAAAAACTGGCCCAGGGGGTGACGGTAAAGGCGACCAGCAGGGACATGATCATCGCCACCGGCACATTGAACGCCATGGGCGCCATGTAGGGGCCCATCATGCCGGTGATGTAGAACATGGGCAGGAAGGAGACGATGACGGTGAACGTCGCGAAAATGGTCGGCGGTCGCACCTCGTCAATGGCCGTGAGGGTGGCCTCCAGGGGCGGCTCCTGCCGGAGCCGGAAGTGGCGAAAGATGTTCTCGACATCGACGATGGGATCATCGACCAGCAAACCCAGTGACAGGATGAGCGCGAACAAGGTGACCCGGTTGATGGTGTAGCCGAAAATCAGGTCGCAGAGCAGGGTGACGCCCAGCGTCATCGGCACCGCCAGCGCGACAATGAAGGCCTCTTTCGGGCCTAGCGCAAAGGCCAGCAAAATCACGATGGTGACGATGGCGATCAGCAGGTGTTTCACCAGTTCGCCGACTTTGTGATCGGCGGTTTCGCCGTAGTCGCGGGTCACCGTGACCGACACGTCGTCGGGTATCAGTTTGCCCCTCAACGTTTTGGCGGTCGCCCGTATCTGCTCCGCTACGGAGACCGCGTTGGCGCCCTTGCGTTTGGCGATGCCCAGCGTCACTGCCTGACGTTCTTCACCTGCTTGAGCCCGTGCCAGTGCCGGGTCGTCCTCGGCGATAATCTGGCGGCTTTCGGCCGCCGCCGGCCCGAAGCCGATGCGGGTATAACTGTCTGCCTCGGCTGGCGCATCTTCAACCCGGGCCACATCGCGCAGATAGACCAGCCTGCCGTCCTGTCCCCGCAGCGGCACGCCCGCCACGTCGTCGATCTGGGTAAACGCGGGGCCTGCGTCCAGCCGGACACTGCGGTTGGCGTGATCGAAGCTGCCCGCGGCAAGGTTGACATTGGCCGCCTGCAGCGCGTGCATCACATCCAGCAGGGTCAGGTCGTGGGCCGCCAGCCGGGCGGGGTCGGGATAGATCAGTACCCGGCGTGGTTCGCCGCCCATGACGACGATGCGTCCGGCATCCTCTACCAGCGCCAGTTTGTCTTTCATCTCATCGGCCAGCCGCCGCAGGGCGGGGCCGTCGTAGGCGGGGTTTTTCGATGACAGGGTGAGTGTGACGATGGGCACATCGTCGATTTCCACCGGCTTGACGCGCCAGTGGGCGACGATTGCAGGGATGCGGTCCTGGTGGGACATGAGCTTGCTCCAGACCTTCACCAGACTGTCCTCGCGGTCTTCACCGACGAAAAACCGGACTGTCACCAGCGCTTCGTTTTCGCGTGAGGCGGAGTAGACATACTCGACGCCATCGACTTCTCGCAACAGGGCTTCCAGCGGGGTGGCTACCAGTTTTTCGACTTCCTCGGCAGATGCGCCGGGAACCGAGATCATGACATCGGCCACGGGGACCACGATTTGCGGTTCTTCTTCGCGCGGGGTCAGTGCCAGTGCAGCGAAGCCCGCCAGAAACGAGGCGATCAGCAGCAGCAGGGAGAGCCTGGAGGTGATGAACAGTTCGACGATTTTCGCGGTTACGCCGCGTTCCGCCCTAGGGGTGGTCATGGGTGCTTATCCGTGAGTTGAACGATATCGCCCTCAGCCAGACCCGACAGGATTTCAACACTCCCACCGATTCGCTTGCCGGTGCGGACATGGCGCAGGCGGGGCCGCCCGTCCAGTATCACGCTGACGGTTTCCAGTTGGCCGACTCGACTGATGGCTTCTTCCGGTGCCAGTAGCAGGGTTGTTTGTCCGCAGGATTGCTCCAGCCAGCCGAAACTGCCGGGCGCTATCGCCGTTTGCTCCGGTAGCCGAGCTTTTACCAGGACGGTATGGCTGCGAGGGTCGGCGGCGGGTTGTATTTCATCGACGGTGACGGTGATGTCGTGCACCGGATGACCGATTTTGGCCGTCAGCCGTTTACCCAGAGCGATCGCGTCGGCGCAGGCGGCGGGGATGGCGGCTTCCAGCCGGAGGACCCGGTTTTGTTGCAGCGTGACGATGGCCATGCCGGGCAGGGCCATGACGCCGGGTTCCTGATCACGGGAGACGACTACGCCGTCGAAGGGGGCCCTCAGCTGGTTTTCACCGAGACCGGATTCAGCTTCGCGCAGGGCATCGCGGGCGGCGGCGACATGGGCATCAGCGGCCTGAGTGGCGGCCATGGCCGCGTCGAATGCCTGCCGCGTTGCGGCTTCCCGCTCGTAGAGATGGCGCAGACGGTTGGCATCGGCACGGGCTCGACCGGCTTCCGCTTCGGCGGCTGCCAGCACCGCCCGGCTCTGGCCTGCGCGGGCCTGCAGCGCGCTGCTCTCAAGGTGGGCAAGGATCTGGCCCCGCTGCACGACGCTGCCGGGACGGACGCTGATATCGGTGATGCGCCCCGGTATTTTCGGTGCGACAGGGGTCACGGTGAGCGCCGCAACGGTGGCAGGCCAGCTGACAACCGTTTCGGCATCGCGGCGTTCGACGGTGGCCGTGGCGAGGCCAGTGACGGAAGGGCGGGCGGCGGCTGGCTGAGTGCCGGGTGTGACCTTGCTTTCAAATCCGCCCTCCAGCCAGATCAGAAACACGGTCAAGGCCACGCTGGTCATGCCAGCCTGGATCAGCATTTTGCGGGAAAGCCCGCCGGATGAGTGTGACATGGCTAGCCCTGTGGTGGGGTCATGTGGGAGAGGACGGCGTCTGCCGGCGATGCTGTCATGAGCGGTTACCTTCATCCCAGTGTTGGCTCGGTCTCCCCTCAGGTGTGCCGAAGCGTTTGGTGGTCACCGAAAGTACGAAAATGGAGAGGCTGAGAATCGCAATGGCCACGGTGATGGCCAGCAGCAGGTAGAGGTGGAACATGTCGGAGACCATCTGCACGTCAATCACAAGATGGCGCGAGAGAGCGGTGATGGCGATATAGATCAGGAACTGCACCGGCAGGCGATGGGTTCTGAAATAGACCCCCACCATGGCGCCCAATTCGAGATAGATGAATAGCAGGAGGATGTCCTCAAGAGAGGCGTGGCCCGACTGCATCATGTTCAGGTAGTCATGCAGGGCCGACCATACAATGGTAGAGCCAATACAGAACAGCGCGATGTAGTGGAACAGGTCCACCAATCGGTCGCCTACCAGCTTGATCTTGCGGTTGGTTTTTTGCATGGAGGGTTTACCAGAAGATTAACGCCAGTGGCCAGTGGCCTGCCGCAGCTGCGCTTCGGCGACCTGGGCTTCGAAATGGGCAACAATGGCCCGCAACTGGGCATCGGCGCGATCTGTCTCGGCTTCGAGATAGCGGGTCACGGTGGCCGTGCCGCCAAGGTATTGCTCGTTCACCAGCCGGAGGGCTTCCTCGGCCGCAGCCGCGCCGGCGACCGCGACCTTGACGCGGGCCAGCGCCTGCTCAAGGGTGGAGAAGGCCTGACGGACCTCGTTCTCGATCTCCAGCCGGGTCCGCTGTTCCACCGCCTGAGCCTCGACTACCCGGCGTTCGGCCGCGGCGATACGGGCCGTGAGTGCGCCGCCGGTGAAGAGGTCGAGTTCGGCATTGAGGCCGATAGAGGCATTGTCCTTGTAATTGGAGGGGTCCAGATTGCGGCTGTTTTCGCCATAGGCAGCGTAGGCATTGACGCGAGGCAGACGGGCCCCTTCGGCGGCATCCAGCTCGTGCTGGCGGATGTGTACCTGATGGCCGGCGGCCTGCATCTCCGGACGCTGGCCCAGCGCCAGATCAAACAGCTTTTGGAAACCGTCTTTCAGCACCGGCACCGGGATGTCGCCGTCGCCCAGCGGGGGTAATGCGCCGCTGCTGGTGCCAATGAGCGTTTTGAGTGCGGATTGCGACAGGGTAATGGCGTTGGCCGCCCTGATTGCGGATTCCTGGGCGGCGTGCGAGCGAACTTCCAGCGACAGGGCGTCGCCCCGCAGCGCGGTGCCCTCGCTGACCCGGGCATGGGTCAGTTCCAGCTGTTTTTTGACGGTGTCGACCGAGCGCTGGGCGACTTCGACCTGCCTCGGTGCCGAGAGGGCGGCATAGTAGGCCGCCGTCACGGCCGAGGCCAGCCGATTGCGCAGGGCGGCATGTTCCAGTGCGGCGGCCTCTACGCCCAGTTCGGCGGCTTGCTTAAGGTAACTGTCCTGACCGCCTCGGTAGAGATTGATGGAGCCGATGACTTCGGGTCGGAAGTTCTCTACCCAGCCCGGATTATTGATCGAATCGAGGTTGTTCGGATCAAGGTTCAGCCGACGCTGCGACACAATATAGGAGAAGGCCAGCGCCGGGTTGTTGGTATAGTCATAACCGACCCGGGCGGTGACCTTCGGGTAGAAGCCGGCCGCGACTTCGGCGACACGGGCTTCGGCCTGGCCGATACGGGCGGTGGCGGCGGCGAGATCGGGGTTTTGGGCGAAGGCGAGATCAATGGCCTCGGACAGGCTGAGACGGTGATGAGGTGAAACCGCCGCCGGGCCTTGATCGGCCGCAGGGCTGCCGCTGGCCATGGCCAGCACCAGTAGGCCGGCGGCCAGACGCATCGGGTTTGGGCGCTGCGCAATCATGTTCCGCAAGGCTCTGTCAGCATGCTTTCTCCGGTCCGGGGCGGCGCCCAAACCGGCTTCATGCGCGGTTTGGGGTGCGGTTGTAAATTAGCGTTTGATTATACTAAAAGAAACATTCCGGGCAAGCCT
>JBILXN010000170.1:0-5310 GCA_044378425.1 Methylococcaceae bacterium | reverse complement strand
TAACTGGAATCATCGTCGGTCATGAAGTCGATCGGTTCTCGGACCGTATCCTGCTCAATCGATTCGTAGATGAGTCTTGATAGATTTCTGCCGACTGGTGGCGTGGCATCCGTAAAGGATGGCGCTAACGTCTCCCTGAGGGCCGTGATATCCAGTCCTGCCCGTCCGAGTCATGTCGGGAGTAGATCGACATGGCTGGCAGGTATGGTGACGGGGGTATCCCTGATGTTCTCATGGGCGGTAAACCATTTTTGATGCCATCCGTGGGCGCCCACAAAAGATCGCCGTGATCCGCCTTGGCCCCTGCCGCTTAGGGTGCCGTCTGGGGTACGGCCCGAAAAATGACGATCTGGTCTGATCGCTTTACGACGCGCTGGGTATAGGTGTCGGTGGTCGCGGTAAAACGGGTCACTTTGCGTTCTGGTTGAAGTTGTCGGTCGGGATAGTGAGCGCGGCGGCAGCGCCCTGGCCTTTGACCCCCTTCAGATCATATTCGTAGAGGTTATAACCAATGCCGGGGGTCAGGCCGGTCAGGGTGACCTGCAGGGGGAGTCGCATGGCATAGCGGGGTGGCGTGTTGGTACAACTATCGCCGGTAGTGCTGGTGCCGATCATGCTGTTCTCGTACTGCCAGCCTGCGACCGGATCGCGTGGATTGCGCTTGCCGCCGGTGCGGGTGGCGGCGGGAATGCTGATCTGTACTGGTAAAAGCGCCCGACCACCTGCGGTGTTATCGATGGCGCCCGACACCGAAAAGCCGTAGTTATGACCAATGATCAAGGTGCTACTGCCCCGTCCGTCGCCTCCGTTAATGGTTTCGGTCGGCACGCCGGGAATCAGGATCGAATAGGCCTGTGCTTCGTCCCGGTTGGCCTGTTCCCAGGTTTTCCCCAGCGATTCAAAGGTGTAGCCAAAAATGTAAGGCGTACAGCCGTCGAGGTCTTTGCCGGCACCCAGGGGGATGGCGGGATTATCCAGCGCCGGCTCATCACCATGCAGGTTGTAGGACCCGTGATCGTCGAAGTACAGCACATCATCATCGTAATAGGCCGCATCCTGGCGCGGATGATTGGTGCCAATCGCGGTGACGGAAACGATGTGGCCGTACTGGGGGTCGTCGGCGCCCTGGGCCAACACGCCGATGGTCACCTGATGCCCGGCGATCATTTCCTGTTTGATCCATGACAGGAAGTCCCGATAACCGCTAAGGCCCAGATTGGGGGTCCGAAAGCCGGTGCTGTAGGGATAGTGGGTGGCTTCCAGTCGTGCGTTTTGCAGACAGGTGGCCGCATTGGCGTAAAGGTAGGGTCCGGTGACCCCGGTGTTCGGCGTCTCCAGCAGTAACTGGGCATTATGGTGGGGATTGGACTGATGGTTTTGGCACCAGCCGCGCGGACCGGCTTGCAGCAAGCCAGTGCCGCACAGCAGCCGGGCCTGATATTGCGAGAGCCATTGACCATGGTTCAGGCCCGCCTGTATCAGTGACACTTCGCCACAGTAGCCGTTATTGCTCTGCCACTGGTAGAAAGGCGTCACCGTTTGCGCTGGCGTGATGGTGTAGGTTCGGCCCGGAGGGGTGGTGCCATCCAGCCGGGTCTGGCTACAGTTCGGTGAGGCGGCTTGCAGGGGCGCCAGAGCCAGGTGTAAGACAAGAAGCCAAAGTGCGGACAGTCGTTGAGTGGCGTTCATGGTCATGATCCCTGTTGCGATAACAAAGGCCTCTCGGCACGAACCTGCACTTTACAGACCGGAACGACGGCCCGCTATTCCGCCGCCAGTTCCAGCCGGGTGGGAACTCGCCCTGTCGCGGCGTCCTTGAGGGCGGCTGATCCGCCCAGCGTCAGGCGTCTGCGGTCGAAGCGGTCGCGCGCCAGCAACTCCGTCATCACGGCCTGGCCGCGGCGGTCAGCCAGCCCGGTTAGCGCATCGGCGGCCAGCGCGGCATGGTCGATCAGATGATCATAGAGTTGCTGGTAGAACTCCGGTGTCAGACTGGCGCGGCCCATCAGGCCGGTCAGGGCCCCTATCCGCTGCGGTGGCTGGCCGGTTTGTTCGGTGTAGCGGGCTTCAACCTCATCCGCGCCGCCCTGTTCCGCTGCCAGTTTTTCCAATGCCCGCTGGGTGGCGGGATCGGTGAAACTGACGGCATCGGGGTCATCCTCGGGCGCCAGGCTGACCCCCAACTGATCGGCAACCGCACGCCGTATCACGCGTGATTTGAGTGCTGTGGCGTCGCTTTTGGGATCGAACTGGCCGAATACCGTCAGTTTCAGCCGGCTGCGGCTGGCGAGTCCCTCGGCCAGTTTGCGCAGTTTCTCCCGCTCCGGGGGCGGGATGCTGGCGTTGCCGGGGTCGAACAGGACCGCGCCGGGATCGCCCTCGCCGCTGCCCAGCAGTGAGGCCAGTGCATGGAAGGGCGCGGTGGCGGCATTGGTAATCATGTTGACGATGGCATCCCAGATCACCCCGCCGTAGCTGAATGACGGCGCATCGACATCGCCTTCCATCGGTACGAACGCTTCGATCCGTCCGTTGCTGTCGGTCAGCAGGGCGATGGCCAGATCCAGCGGCAGCGAGGTCGCCTTGGGGCTTTCCACGCTGTCACCGAGGGCAAATTTCTCCAGCACGATCCGGTTCGAACTGTTCAGCTTGTGTTGATCGATTTTGTATTCGAGGTCGAGATTGAGTGTACCCGACTGGATTTTCCTGCCGGCAAAGGTCGCGCTGTAGGGCGACAGCGAGGTCATCGCAACATTGCCGAATGTCACCCGGATATCACTGTAGTTTTTGAGGGCCAGCGGGCTGAGCGAACCTTCTACCGCGGCCTCACCATACTGATCGACCCGCCCTTTGAAGGCCATGATGGCGCGGCTGTCAGGCTGCAGCGAAAAACCGGCGACCGAGCCGCCAAAATCATCCACCCGCGTCGCAAACGGCAGGATCAGGCTGGCATCGCTAAAGACGACCCGGCCCTGGTCGATCAGGATGCGACCGATGGACAGCGGGAAGGGTTGGGCTTTGGCGGTGGTGCTGACTTTGGCGGTGGCGGGCTTGGGGCGTGCTGTTTGGGTGGAGCCGGGCCGGGTGGGCGGCGGGGCCGGTTGAGATTTGAAGACGGCACCGATGTTGGTGGTCTTGTCCTCGAAAATCGCAATGGCGGTGTCGGGCTGGGAAACACGCACTTCCTTGATGGTCAGGGCATCGGGTGCCAGGCTGAGGTTGATGCCTTTGAGCGCGAGATCTTTCCAGGTCAGGAAGCGCTGCTGGTCTTTGCTCTGAATCAGCCGCAGGTTGTCGAGATTGGCCGCGCCAGTGACGCGGATGGCGGGGTTGGGGCTGGCCTTGCGGAAACTGAGGGCGAGATCGGATGACAGAGTGGCCTCGGCGAGCGTCAGATCGGCAAACTGCCCGATCATGGCCTGTAGCGGGGTGAGGTCAAGTCGGTTGAGTTGCAGCTTGGCCGTAGCGCTATCGCCACGGTTTGCGGCGCTGCCCGAGAGGGCGATGCTGCCACCCTCGCGGATGTTGACGCGGGCATCGAACGCCAGCGGTGTCTTACCGTCATTGCTGATGTGGCTGGCCGAGAGCGTGAGGTTGTCCAGGGTGTAGGCCGGATGGGGGGTCAGGCTGCGATCCTTGAGGGCGACGCCGAAGCCCTGCAGGCTGAATTGGTTCAGCGCAAACCGCCAGTCAGGGGTGTGCCCTGCCGGGTCAACCGCCGGGCCCGCTGTGGGCGCGGAAACGGGAGGGGCGTTGTCGTTCTCTGCCGTAAACAGGTCCAGCGGTCGCAAGGTGCCATTGGCTTCGCGGCTGAACTGGGTGCCGCCACCCTCAATGGCCACCCGGTGGAATGAAGCGGTACGCTGCTCCAGATCCATCTCGCCGCCCTCCGCGCCGAAATGATCCCAGCCGAACCACGGGAGGGTTTCATCGGCACGGCTGAGGCCCAGCCGGTTGAGGTTGACAGTGAGATCGGCCACCCGCAACCGGGGTGCGCCGGCACCGGCTTCAGCCTCGGCCTTCAGGCTGAGGCCTAATTCGCCGAGTGCGGCCTGCAAGGGTATTTTGCGGCTGTTATCGGCATAGTCGACGGCGATGTTGGCCAGCGTGAAATCGGCGACCGACAGTTTCCAGGGCAGGCGGGCCGCGGCGGTTGCCGTTGCCGGCTGGGCGGCAGCTTGAGTGGGCTCTGCAGCGCTCGGCTTCATCAGGCCCTGCCAGTTGAGTTGTCCGTCCTTGTTGAGCGAGATCCGCAGCTTACCCTTATTGATCGCTATTTTGGGCAGGGTGACCTGCTGGTGACCAAGGTCCAGGCTCGCGTCACTGAACCCCAGTTCGTCCAGCGTGAGCAGCGGTGCGGTGTCGTGTAGCAGGGTAAGATTCAGCCCCGCCAGCCGGAAGTGTCCTTCGCTCAGTGCAAGGGTGGTGGTGTCCTGCTCGCGCGCCAGCTTGTAGTGGGCGGAAAGGCTGATCTCGCCGTGGGGTTCGGCCAGATTGAGCCGGTCTTTCGTCAGCGCCCACAGGGTCCCAAGCGAGAGTTTCTCGACGCTCAGAGTGCCGCTGGAGCGGATCGGGTTCAGCGCCACATCACCCTGCCAGGCCAGACTGCCGCCTTCGGGCAGGGCGGCTTTGATGGTGTAGACGCCGGCCCGCTCCGGCAGGGTGGAGATGTTCGTGAGTTCGAGGCCGAACTGGTCGGGGCTGAGAACCGTCGGTGGCTGGGTGCTGTTGTCGGTAAAACGGAATTCGCCATCAGCCAGCACGATATGCTGCAGAAACAGGCGTGGCAGCGGCGAGTCGGCGGGCTCGGGATCGGGCGGCAGGCTGTCGCCGATGCGGGTGACATTGAAACGGCCCTCCTTGTCCTGCACCAGGTTTACCTGCGGGCCGTCCAGTTGCAGTTCGGCCAGGGTCCAGGCGCGGGCTGCCAGCGAGCGAGCCAGTTCGAAATCAACAAACAGCCGCTTCAGCCCGATGATGGGCTGGTCGTCCAGCTCGGTCAGGCGGATGTCGCGGGCTTCGAGTGTCAGCAGAATGGGGTTGAAACGCATCTCGCCCAGCGTCAGCCGCCGCTGAAGCCGCTCCTCTGCAAGCGGTGGCACAGCCTGCCGAATCAGCAGCGGTACCAGTAGAAAACCCGCCAGCAGATACAGTAAGGTGCCAGCCAGTACGATGCGCAGCCACGGCGTTTTCAGCAAGCGGATGATTCGGTTCATGATGTCAGAGGGGATTGGATCTCGCCGCATTGTAACGCCGTTAGCCGTGCCTTCGGCGGTCGCTGTCGGCACTGTACCGGGCCGGGGCATGCCT
>JBILXN010000254.1:0-2810 GCA_044378425.1 Methylococcaceae bacterium | reverse complement strand
AACCACGTCATCATGCAGCAACGTAGCGGTGTGGATGAATTCGATGACCGCAGCCAGCGTAATCTGATGCCTATCCTCACATCCCAGCGCCTTGGCAGCGAGTAACAACAACATTGGGCGCAGGCGTTTACCACCACTATTAACAATGTAATGGCCGATCTGATTGATCAAAACCACGTCAGAACTCAACTCCTGCAAAATCAGCTGATCTACCGCGTTGGATTCCGGCTCGACCAGTTTGCGGATACTTGCAAAGTCGAGGGCGGGAGAAAATGCAGTAGAACTCATAGGAAGGTTTCTTGTGGGTTTATGGGGTGGGTTGGACGATTTGACGAACGTGGGACGCGGGAAAAGGTGAGGACAATCCTAGGTTTGGGGTCGAAACGTGTCAAGGCCGGTTAGCATCAGTCTGGGCGTCATCATGATGCCCAGAGCATCATTCGCTACCAGGAATATCACCCTCATAAGGGGTGGCATAACCACACTCCTTTTGCGGGCAGACCTTCTCTGCGCCACGCCGCTTGGTGACTTTCAGGGTTAACAGCGGCCATTTGCAGTTAGGACAAGGCTCCTTGATAGGTGGATTCCAGACTGCATAAGTGCAGCTTGGGTAAGTCGAGCAGGAGTAAAACAATTTCCCAAAGCGGGATTTTCGCTTGGTCAGGGTGCCCTTCTTGCATTCGGGACAGTCAACACCGGTGTCTTCCGGCTTTTCCAATGGCTCAATGTGCTTACAAGTGGGGTAACCACTACAGCCGATAAACTTGCCATAGCGTCCCGTCTTGATGACCAGATCGGATTCGCACTTGGGGCACGTTCGGCCTTCTACTACTTCGGGCGGAGCCACAGGGCCATCGTCCTTGAGATTGCGGGTATATTTGCACTCTGGATAGTTAGTACAGCCTACGAAGCGGCCATTGCGACCCAACCGGATGGAAAGCTTACTGCCGCATTCAGGACAGGCCTCATCCATTTCCTCATGGGTCACATCGGCTCGCTTGAGACTTTCGTCCTTGTCATCAATCAGGGCGATGAAAGGGCCCCAGAATTGCCGCATGAGGGGAATCCAACTTTTCTCGCCACGCGACACGGCGTCAAGGTCATCCTCGAGGTGAGCCGTGAAGTTGTAATCCACATACTGAGTGAAATGCTCGGTCAGAAATTTATTGACGATACGACCGACATCAGTCGGATGAAACCGCTTGCTCTCCAACTCTACATAAAGCCGCTGTTGCAGAGTCGAAATGATGGAGGCATAAGTAGAGGGCCTGCCAATACCATATTCTTCAAGCGTCTTGACGAGACTGGCCTCGGTGTAACGCGGGGGCGGCTCAGTGAAATGCTGGCCGGGAATGATATCGACCAGATCAACCACCTCGCCCTCGCGCAATTTGGGCAAAAAGCCTTCTTCGTCATCGGCCCCTGCATCATCCTTCCCCTCCAGATACACCGACATAAAACCGGGATGCAGTACAGTCGATCCTGTCGCACGGAAAATGCCAGCTTCCTCCTGTCCGCAGGCGAGATCCACCGATACCGTGCTGATCGTCGCGTGAATCATTTGCGAGGCAACGGTACGTTTCCAGATCAGCGAATAAAGTTTGAACTGATCGGGGCTGAGGAACGCTTTGACCTTCTCAGGCACACGCAATGCGGAGGTAGGCCGGACGGCCTCATGGGCTTCCTGGGCGTTTTTGCTTTTGGTCTTGTACTGGGGCGGTTTTGCCGGGACATTGTCCTGTCCATAGCGGCTAGCAATCAGTTCGCGCAACTCATTGACCGCCTCATTGGCCAGCGATACGGAGTCGGTACGCATATAGGTAATCAAACCCAGGCTCTCGCCGCCCAGATCAATACCTTCGTAAAGTTGTTGGGCCACAGTCATGGTTCTACGGGTAGTAAACCCAAGCTTGCGGGAGGCTTCCTGCTGCAGGGTAGAAGTCGTGAACGGGGCCGCAGGATTACGCTTGCGCTCTTTTTCCTCCACCTTTTTGATGAGCAACTTACCCTGAGCCGCCTCCGCAAGCACATGTCGTGCCTCGGTCGCCTGCTCTTCTGTGGTGAGGCTGAATTGCTCGAGCTTTTCTCCTCCAAGGTGCGTCAAACGGGCTCGGAACGCCGAATCAGCAGAGCGACCATCGGCCTCAATCGTCCAGTACTCGCGAGTGACAAACTTTTCGATTTCAAGCTCACGCTCCACGATCATCCGCAGTGCCGGACTCTGCACCCGGCCAGCGGAAAGACCCCGCCGTATCTTCTTCCAGAGTAGCGGCGAGAGTTTGAAACCAACCAGATAATCCAAGGCACGCCGCGCCTGTTGGGCATTGATCAGATCTATGGAAAGCGCTTTGGGGTTTTCAATCGCCTCGGTCACCGCACGTTTGGTGATTTCGTGAAACACCACGCGATGGACCGGCTTTTGCTCGAGCAGATTGCGTTCCTTGAGTAATTCATAGATATGCCATGAGATGGCCTCGCCTTCGCGATCCGGGTCAGTAGCAAGAAAAAGGACATCAGCCTTTTTGGCAGCCTTGGCGATGGTCTGCACATGCTTGTCATTACGCTCAATGACCTCGTACTTCATGGCAAAGTCATGCTCGGGATCGACCGCCCCCTCCTTGGGAACCAGGTCGCGCACATGGCCGTAAGACGCAAGCACCTGAAAATCCTTGCCGAGGTACTTCTCGATGGTTTTGGCCTTGGCGGGCGATTCGACTATGACGAGATTATGGCTCATCTGCTGTTGCAACTATTCCTGCTGAGGTCATGACGGATGATGACGGTTTGATTTTCGGGTGAGTTACCGGCCA
>JBILXN010000040.1:0-14184 GCA_044378425.1 Methylococcaceae bacterium | reverse complement strand
ATTCGGGCAAAGGCAATTTCCTCATCAGGCCGGCTGAACAGTACCATCAGAATGACCCACTTCAGATCCTCCAGCGACATGCTGGCCTCATCAATCGCCATAACCCGATCAATCACTACTTCTCGAACGGCTGGAGTCAGAATCCCGCTCTGCTCCAGGAACATCAGTAGTCCACGGCTGGCGGTGTCCAGTTTTGCCATTTCCTCCGGACTAAATACGCGGAATGTCGGTGATGAAAGAGGCTGGATGGCCTGATGCTCGGTGAGGGAATCCAGCCAGTCGAACGCCCGGTTGATCTCGACTTGGGGGAAACCGGCTTCCATCAGCTCTGTTCGCAACTCCTCAGGGTCAGGACTCATCTCCACATCGCTGTCCATATAGTTTTCAAACAAATAGATAAGGACATCGAAAACATTTTCTTTCATTGAGTACTCATAGGCTATGTGAGTGCAACCACAGCTGCTCAGTGACTCCGGATGTAGCACCCACCCGGCATGGAGGTTATCGCACCCGCGAGCTCCAGTACGAGCAATTCGGATGCTATGGATTCAGCCGACAGCCCGGTCGCCGCGACAAGAGTATCCACAGTCGTTGGGTCATACGCAATAAATTTCAAGAGTCCGGATGCGCCGCCGTTACCGTCAGCCCCCGCCAATTCAGGCGTTGCGGATACCGCCACATGCCCTAGCATGGGGTAATCCTCGATAACATCGACCGGCGCCTGCACCAACTTGGCACCCTCCCGAATTAACTCGTTACAGCCTCGGGATAGAGGGCTATAAATGGAGCCTGGAACGGCAAACACATCCCTGCCCTGCTCGGCAGCCAGCCGCGCAGTGATAAGGGAACCCGAGCGAGGCGCGGCCTCAACCACCAGAGTCCCCAGCGCCAGACCGCTGATAATCCGATTGCGCCGGGGAAAATTGGCGGCAACAGGCCCTGTTCCGGGCGGATACTCGGAAATCAGCGCCCCGCCGCAGGCGATGATCTCATCAGCCAGAGTTTCGTGCTGGCGCGGATAAATCCGGTCGGGGCCAGTACCGGCCACTGCAAGAGTAATCCCTCCGCCATCAAGCGCACCTCTATGGCTCGCCGCATCAATCCCCAGGGCAAGTCCACTGACGATGCCGACGCCGCTTGCCACCAGTGCAAAGGCAAACTCCCGTGCGGTCTTCTGCCCCATGGGAGTCGGACTGCGACTGCCCACCATCGCAATCTGCGGCATCGCCAAAAGATCCGGCTCACCTATCACGAACAAGGTGGCGGGCGGATCCGGGATCTCGGCCAATTGTGGCGGATAATCGGGTTGATTCACCCTGAGACAATGACGGCCCTTTCCACTCAGCCAGGCCAGATCAGCATCGACAACGGTCCAGTTCGGTGTCGTGAAATAGGCTATGGTCTTGTCCGGTATTCGCAGTGCGGCCCATTGTGCCCGCCCGGCCCGGAATACCGCTTCAGCAGAACCAAAATGTTCCAGCAGACGGCCAAACCTGCGACTGCCAATCAACGGCGCCCGATGCAGGGCCAGCCAGTAACGTAATTCTTCGCTGCAGGTAAAAGCTGTGGTCATGGCTGAGGTGCCCTGATGATGTCCTGGACATGGATAAATTGCTCTGCCTTCATCACCAGAGCGAAACTGACCCGCTCATAGGGCAGAAACACCATTAACAGACCGGCATGCTGCTCAGGGGCAGTCAGGCTATGGCCAAAACCCGGCTTCACGCTATCCCGGAGGGTCGACCCCTGCTGCCAGATATCGAACACCTGCCCGGCCACCACCCCGTTCACCTGGCCCCGGTCCAGCGCCACAATGGAAAACTGGCCAATCTGACTGACCCCGTCCATCACGCCGATGATATGGCCCTTCATCCCATGCTTGGCCGGCTGTAACAGGTAGCCAGACCCGATTTCTTCACTGCGCGCCGGCATGACGTGGTCGCCGCTACGGACTTCTTTTTCTGCGCGCGTCAGTCTTAATGTTGCGGGGTCACCGGGCTGCTCCAGAACCGCTTCGGCCACGAACAGAGCCTCTTGCCCCAGGCTCTCGCCCGTCTCGGCATCCTGATAGTGATCACCGGCTCTGAAGATGACATAGTCAAGCGGTTTTGCCGTCGGGATGGCACGCACCAGCGCCCGGTTACCGGGGCCACCCATGACATGCTCCTCTGCCAGATCAACCACATAGGGGAGGCGCTCCAGCGCATCCATTGAGATTACCCGAGGATGACTCAGAAAAGGGCGAATCACCTCGGTCGGGATCACCGGTATGGGGTTTTCCAGTGGCGTCACCCGCACACGCGGTTCAAGTTGGTCGGAACCTGTTTCCAGACGAAGATAAGGCTGCCCGCCCGCCTCCTCCAGGAGGATCACATCACCGGGGTAAAGGGTATCGGGATTGGTGATTCGCCGGTTTTCATGCCAGATTAAAGGCCACTCCCAGGGGCGTCGCAGAAAGCGTCCGGCGATACCCCACAAGGTATCGCCCTCAACAACCCGGTATCGGTAAGGGTGCTGGGGTTGCAACTCGACCGCAGATGAAGGATCTGACATCCCGACCGCGACCAGCATGAGCAGGACCGATCCGCATAATCGGCTGACCAGAATCCCGTCACGGCAAATCAGTTGTCTGCTGACCGCAAACTTAATTGCTTTTTGCATTCAATGTCCGTTGTATTTTCGCTACAATCCCGACCGTCACTATCGGTTTATCCTCTGTTCCCATGTCCATTCTAACCATACTCGAACTTCCTGATGAGCGCCTGCGAAAAAAGGCGTTACCCGTGCAAAACGTGGATGACAGCATTCGTCGTCTGGCCGACGACATGCTCGAAACCATGTATGCCGCACCCGGCATCGGGCTTGCCGCTACCCAGGTCAACGTCCAGCAACGCGTCATCGTGCTCGACGTATCGGAAGAAAAAAACCAGCCGCTTTGCCTGATCAACCCATCCATCATCAGTAAACAGGGCAGCGAAGAAATGGATGAAGGCTGTCTTTCGGTTCCGGGTGTGTTCGAGAAAGTAACCCGCGCCAATAACATCATGGTCAAGGCACTGGATCGGGACGGTGCGGCCTTCGAACTGGAGGCCGATGGCATTCTGGCCGTCTGTATCCAGCATGAAATTGATCATCTTGAAGGCAAACTTTTCGTTGACTACCTCTCACCGCTCAAGCGGCAGCTGGCCCGCAAAAAGGTCAAGAAGGAACAACGCCAGCGCCATGAGGCCGAAGCGGCAAAAGCCCGCGGTGCCATGTGAGAATTGTCTTCGCCGGAACCCCGGAATTCGCCGTTCCGCCACTCGCCGCTCTACTTTCGACCACGCACGACATCTGTGGCGTTTACACCCAGCCCGACCGTCCGGCTGGCCGAGGCCGCAAATTATCGCCCAGCCCGGTGAAAGTGCTGGCCGAGACGCATGGTCTGCCTGTCTTCCAACCGGCAAATTTCAAAAGCGAAGAGGATCAAGTCATCCTCAGATCGCTCCAGCCTGACCTCATGGTCGTGGTCGCCTACGGGTTGATACTGCCCACCAGCGTGATTGCCATCCCGCCTTTGGGGTGCGTCAACATTCATGCCTCACTACTGCCGCGCTGGCGGGGTGCAGCACCCATACAGCGGGCGGTGCTCGCAGGTGATGCCGAAACTGGCGTGACGATCATGTATATCGAGCCCCGACTTGATGCCGGACCCATGCTGCTCAAGCGCGTCACGCCGATTGGCCGACTGGAAACTGCAGGCGAACTGCATGACCGCCTGTCACAGATCGGCGCAACCGCCCTGCTGGACGCCCTTTCAGACCTTCAGACCGGCACTCAGAGGCCTGAGATTCAGGATGAAACACAGGCCACTTATGCCGCCAAACTCCAGAAAGACGAGTCCCCTCTGGACTGGCATCGCCCCGCCAGTGAACTTGAGCGGCAAGTGCGGGCCTTCAATCCGTGGCCTAGTGCCGAAACCCGCTTTGGCGATGGCAGCCTGAAAATCTGGCGGGCTGAGGCCCTCAGTACCCCGGCCAGGGGCGCACCCGGCAGTGTCAACACCGATGACGGCAACCTCACTGTAGCTACCGGCCATGGCAGTCTGCAGCTACTTGAAGTGCAATTGCCCGGCGCGCGCCGCATCGTTGCCCGTGACTTCATCAACGCCCACCCGGGCCAGACTCTAAGCTTCGGAAATCCATTGTGAATACGCGTGCGCTGGCCGCAGAGATACTGGTTCAGGTAGTAGAAGAAGGGAAATTCCTGTCTCTGGTGCTAGAGGCCTCTTTGCCCGATGTTACCCGCGACAATGACCGAGCCTTTATCCAGGCGATCTGTTACGGCGTATTGCGCTGGTACTGGCGTCTGGACCGGATTCTGGGATTCCTGACCCGCAAACCGATCAAGGATCCAGCGGTCCGGATGCTGGCCTTGATCGGCCTGTTTCAACTCCGCTACATGCGGGTGAAGCCGCATGCGGCTGTCGGCGAAACGGTCGCTGCAGCCGGCAGCAAAAGTTGGGCAAAGCCGTTGCTCAATGGGGTGCTGCGTACCTATCAGCGCGAACACGAACAACTCGAAGCCAGAGCCGAGATCACCGAAGCGAGTGCTACGGCTCATGCCGAATGGCTGGTCAATCGCCTGAAACAGGACTGGCCCGGTCACTATGACGGGATTCTCCGTCAGAACAACGAGGCCCCGCCACTCTCGCTGCGCGTCAACCGCCGCAAACAATCGCGTCAGGCCGTATTCGACGCCTGCCTGGCAAACGGCCTGGCAGCCCTGATGCCTGAGTGTGCGGAAGATGCCATCGTGCTCGAGACACCCACGGCCGTTGATCGAATCCCCGGCTTCACTGCCGGCGAAATTTCGGTACAGGACATGGCTGCCCAGCAGTCAGCGACCCTGATGAACCTCGCGCCCGGCCAGCGGGTGCTCGACCTTTGCGCCGCACCAGGGGGCAAGACGGCCCATATGCTGGAACGCTGCCCTGAGATTGCATCAATGGTGGCGGTCGACATCGCGCCGGAGCGGGTGCGCCGGATACGGGAAAACCTTGACCGGCTCGGACTTGATGCCGAGCTCATTACGGCCGATGCCACCCGACCCGACCTCTGGTGGGACGGGCGGCCCTTCGACCGGATACTGGTCGATGCACCATGCTCTGCGACCGGTGTCATCCGTCGCCATCCCGACATCAAGGTTCTGCGCAAGCCGGCTGATATTGCTGAACTTCAGACCCTGCAGCGCCGGATCATGGCGAGCGCCTGGACTCTGCTGGCACCGGGGGGGCAACTCCTCTACGCCACCTGTTCGGTATTGCGAGCGGAAAACGAACAGGCCATCGCTGCATTCCTGGCGACTCATGGAGATGCCCGCGAACTTCCCATCACTGCAGATTGGGGCATGGCGGTCCTGCATGGCCGACAAATTCTGACGGGGAAGGAAGGTATGGACGGTTTCTACTACGCCCGTCTCCAGAAAGTACCGGCATGACCCGCTGGGCCTTCAATCCAGCGGGCTGAACTGGTGCACGTTGCGGATCATTTTGTACTCGCAGCGGATATCGACTACCGCTTCAATCCTCCCGCCATTGAAGCGCTGGAAAACGGCATCCCCCTCACCCTTGCCGTCAATCTGCTGATCAGTCGCGAACGCCCTTTCTGGCTCAATGAAACCATCGCCAGTGAACGGCGCCTGATAGAGATTCGCTATCACCCGCTGGCCAAGTCCTTTCAGATTACGGATCAGGCCAGCGGTGCCGCCCAGAACTTTGCCAGCCTGTCCACGCTGCTCGACACGCTCAACCATCTGCGCGGCTGGTCTGTCCTGGCAGCTGATCAGCTGGACCCGGCCATACCCTATCTCGCCAGCCTGAGCATCAGCCTGGACATCGAGTCCCTGCCGTTACCCTTGCGGGCCGTAGCTTACCTGTCACCGGAATGGCATCTATCCAGCCCCGCCTACGAATGGCCCGTAAAACCCTGACCCCACCGTTAGCCGTTTCGATTATCGCGCTGTTCCTCGCGATTCTGGGCTCATTGCACCTGATGAGCACGGCAACACAGGATGCCTCCCAACTCAGCGCGATGTATTCGGGGCTGGTTTTGATCAACACCCTGGCGACCGTGCTGCTACTCACCCTGGTGGGGATCAACGGCTATTGGCTGTATCGTCAACTGCGCAAGAAGGCGGCAGGCTCGACCCTGACCGCACGCATGATTTTCCTGTTCAGCCTGCTGACCTTGGCGCCGGCGGCCATCGTGTTCTATTTCTCCATGCAGTTCCTCGAACGCAGTATCGATAGCTGGTTTGATGTTCGCATTGATCATGCGCTCGAGGACGCCTTGCAACTGGGCCAGACTGCATTGGATGAACGGATGCGCAGTCTGCTCAAGCAAACCGAACATGCCGCCAATGAGCTCGCCAGTTCGCCAGTGTCGCTGCTGGCGATCCGGTTGGGTGATCTGCGCGATGTGCCCGAGGATGCCGAGATGACGCTATTCACCCGGCAGGGACAGGTCGTGGGGTTCACCGGCAGCCAGACCGGTAGCATCATTCCTGATCTCCCGGAGATTGGCATTATGGTCCAGGTTCGTCAGGGCAAACCGTATGTGGGGCTGGAGCCGATCGTCAATGACGGGCTGCAGATCAAGACCGTGGTCTCCATCGCCGGCCAGGAAGCGCTGTTTCTGCAAGCCATATACCCGGTGCCCCAACGTATGGCGCAACTGGCCGGCACTGTAGAAGCCGCTTACCTTCATTACAAGGAACTCACCTTTCTGCGTGATTCACTGAAAATCACCTTTACCCTGACACTCTCGCTGGTGCTGCTGCTAAGCCTCTTGGCGGCCATCTGGGCCGCCTTTCTCAGTATCCGCCGTATCGTCGAGCCGGTTCGTCATCTTGCGATAGGTACCCGGGCGATTGCCGAAGGCAATTATGAAGAGCGACTGCCGATCACTGATCGGGGTGAACTGGGCTTTCTGGTGGAGTCGTTCAATACCATGACCGGAAAAATCGCCCAGGCCCGTGATGAGGCGCAGCGTTCACGTCATGAAGTAGAACAGCAACGCGCCTATCTTGAGACAGTGCTGGGCAACCTGTCCTCCGGCATCCTGAGCTTTGACCAGGACATGATTCTACTGACAGCCAATCCGGCTGCGAACACCATTTTGCATGCCGATTTTGGTCAATATGTCGGCTGGCCGCTGGCGGTACTGACCGGGGCCCACCCGCATCTGGCTGATCTGATGGACACTCTGGAACCGCGCCTGCACACTGCGGCCAACCCCATCATTTGGCAGGAAGAGCTCACCTTCATGGGACCGGTCGGACGTCAGGAACTGCTCTGCCGGGGGACGCCGCTGGTGGCTGAGGGTCAATGCCAGGGCGTGGTGATGGTGATTGATGATGTAACGGCCCTGATTCAGGCTCAGCGGGCCTCCGCCTGGAGCGAGGTCGCCCGACGGCTGGCCCATGAAATCAAAAACCCACTCACGCCCATCCAGCTGTCAGCCGAACGCCTGCGTTACAAACTGGCCAAGGTTCTGGAAGAGGCTGACCTGGCGGTGCTGGAAAAATCTACCCGCACCATCGTTCAGCAGGTCGAGGCCATGAAGACCATGGTCAATGCCTTTGCCGAATACGCCAAACCCTCCACCACCCAGTTGACCACCCTGCAGTTGAATCAACTGATCGAAGAAGTGGTAGCTCTCTATCCGCCGCAGTCCGGCATCGCCATCGGACTGAGCCTTACTGACCATTTGCCCGCCATCAATGCCGACGCGGTCAAACTCCGTCAGGTCATCCATAATCTGATCAAAAATGCCCAAGAGGCCATGCCTACCGGTCAGGTGGGCAGCCTGAACATCGAGACCGTCTGCCTCGAACAGCGCGGCCAAAACTATGCCGAGATCAGACTCAGCGATGACGGGCCCGGCATCCCCACAGCACAGGCAGACCGCATTTTCGAACCTTACGTTACACACAAAAACAAGGGAACCGGCTTGGGCCTTGCCATCGTCAAGCGTATCGTCGAAGAACATGGCGGCAGCATCAAACTGGATACCAGCTATCGGCAGGGTGCCCGCTTCATCATCCGGTTGCCGGTTACCTCTCAACCCGTCACAGGCAAAACAAACTCATGAATAAGATCAACATTCTGGTGGTGGATGATGAACCCGACATTCGGGCTCTGTTGCAGGACATCCTGGAGGATGAGGGTTATGCGATTGAGGTCGCCGAAAATGCCGAGACCGCGCGACGCCTGCGTACTGAACGCAAACCCGACCTGATTCTGCTGGATATCTGGATGCCGGATGAGGACGGCATCACGCTTTTGAAGGACTGGCTTCGGGATGACGGTCTGTGTCCAGTCATCATGATGTCCGGCCATGCGACGGTAGAAACCGCCGTAGAAGCCACCCGATTAGGCGCCTATGACTTTCTGGAAAAGCCGTTATCGATGGCCAAATTACTGGTGACGGTGGAGCGGGCGCTGGAAACTGCCCGACTCAAACGGGAAAACATTGGGCTGCGCCGCCGGGTTGACATCCCGGCCGAACCTATCGGCAAAAGCCCCGCCATTGAGCGACTGCGGGATCAGGTCAGGCGTTTGGCACAGCATGATGCCCGGGTGCTGCTGATCGGCGAGCCGGGCTCGGGCAAGGAGACTCTCGCCCGCTACCTGCACAATAATAGTCCACGCCGCGAAGGTCCCTTCGTTGACGTCGGCGTCGGCACCATCGCCAATAGCAATTCTGCCGTTGAGTTCTTTGGCCGCATTGACGGCGATGTCATCCAGCACGGACTGCTGGAACAAGCCCATGGGGGCACCCTGTTCCTCGATGAAATCGCCCACATGGAGGCCGAAACCCAGGTCCGTCTGATGAGTGCGCTGGAGTCGAATTCTTTCTCGCGGGTTGGCGGCAGCGAACTGGTTCACGTCGATGTGCGCATCGTCGCGTCGACCTGCAAATCCCTCGAAGATGAAGTCAGGGTCGGGCGCTTTAGGCCCGAACTTTACTATCTCCTGAATGTGGTCGCACTCAAGGTGCCCTCGCTGAGTGAGCATAATGAGGATATCCCTGATCTGCTGCGCTATTACGTCGACTTTTTCGTGAGTCGGGAGAAACTGCCCTTCCGCAAGTTCCCAGTCGCGGTTCAGAATTTCCTTCGCAACTATCCCTGGCACGGCAACATCCGCGAACTCAAAAATCTGGTTCAGCGACTCTTGATCCTCGGCAGTGGCGAAGAAGTAGAACTGGAGGAGGTCAAGGCAGCCCTTGGCGAACCGGTGATAATCACTGAACGAACCGGTAAACAGCCGGATTTCTACAATCTGCCGCTCAAGGAGGCCCGCGAAAGCTTCGAGAAGGCCTATCTTGAATATCATCTGGACCAGTACGCCGGCAGTGTCGCCCGACTGTCAACGGCGATAGGTTTGGAACGCACCCATCTCTACCGGAAACTCAACTCGCTTGGCATCAAATTCCGCGAGAAACGCTGACGCTAAACGGGCGGCCAGCGGCCTTCAGTTGGCGTCGGGACTTCCAGAAAGTTACGGGGATGATAGCCGAAGTCCTGTCGCGCCCGATCATGCGAAAAACACATGTCACGGTTGATCCGGGTCGCCATTTCCGGGTTGAGATGATGGTACTTCGGCAGCAGTGAAGTGATGTTGATGATGGCTCTCAACAGCGGCAGAGGTATCTCAATCACGCAGGGTACAAGGCCCAGGGTTTTCGCAACCCGAATCACCATGGCTTTGTAGGTCAGGGTTTCGCCGCCGCTAAGATCATAGACTTGGCCAAAGGTCTGGGGACTATCGATAGCGGCCATGGTGCTAAACGCCAGATCCTCGGCATGGACCGGCTGGCGCAGGCCAGAGGCATGACTCACCACAGGAAAAAAACGGAAGCGAGAGAAAAATGTAGCGATGGTGGTGACGTTCTTGTCACGACCGAGGTGATAGACGAGCGTAGGCCGAAAGATGGTCCAGGTCACCCCGGTCGAAACTGAAAGTTCTGCTATCCGTTCTTCGGCCTGCTTCAGACTACGCGCCCACTGCCGTTCACTTTCCTGCCCCGATTCAGCTTTGGTGAAGACGCTGGTCGAGCCAAAGGCGATAATCCGTTTTAAGCCTTTGAACCGGGTAGCGTCCAGAAACGGTGGCAAGATCATGAGCGGTGCCAGGTGAATCAGGATATCGGGATTGACGACAGGAATCATTTGCGGGTCAGTAATATCCAACCGATGCCAGATGACAGCAGACGATGGTGCCGGATTCGGGGGATTGCGACTGGTGGCATGAACCTCAAATCCGGCATTGACCAGTTGTGGCAGCAAATAGTCGCCAATCAGACTGCTGGCCCCGGTCACCAATACCCTGCGGCCATTGTGGCGGGCCGGTTTTTGCAGATGGCCCACCGTCTCAACCAGAGCGTCAGCGAGCTTTCTCGGCGCGCGGCGGCGGCCCAGGCCGATGCTACTCAGCAGATGCCGGGTCGATCTTGCAAAGAATCGCACCACTATGGCCGGCATCACAATGAGGGACAGCAGCAGCGAGTAATGCTGGCTGAAAAATTTCCGGTAAAAGCGAACCATGCCCCGGTGCTTGTGGTATTCCACCGCTATCGGCCTTGTCGCACTGCAAACACCTCCTACATGGAGAATCTCTACATCTGGCACGAACATGACCTTCCAGCCTGCGTGCTTGAATCTTAAGCACCAGTCGAGATCCTCACAGTGCATGAAGTACCCCTCATCCATCAGGCCGACATCATTCAGCGCGGTACTACTGACCATCATGAAAGCGCCGGATATCGCTTCGATTTCAGCAGGTGCATCCGGCATGGGCTGGCCGGTATGGAGATAACCTTCAAAGCGCGCATGATTCTTGATGAGCCGGGCCAGTCCACTGCTCCTGACGAAAGTCCGCCATGGCGTCGGAATATTGCGACGGCAACCGGATTGTTCGCTGCCGTCGGGATTGCGGATCAGGCATCCTGCCATTCCAACCTCGCTGTCACAGGCAAACAGTTCGATCATGCGGTCCAGTGTATCGGGCTGAATGATACAGTCGGGGTTCAGAAACAGTATGAAGTCGCCCTTCGCATGGGGCAGCGCGATGTTATTGGCCCTGGCAAAGCCGAGATTTATCGCATTTTCAATAATATGAAGCCGCCGATCGCCGCCGCAGGCGAAGCGGAGTTTCATCAAACTGCCATCGGTAGAGGCATTGTCGGATACAAATACCTCAACCGGCCGGTTTGAGCCCATAACCGACAGCACACACTCTGTCAGCAGCGGGCCACCGTTGTAGTTCACGATAATGACGGACACCGGTTTCATAGATCCTCGCAACAGTTGTTGTAACCAGTCAGTTCAATGGATGTAGAGGCCGTCCCGTCAGAGTCAGCCTCAACCCCTCAATGCGGTCTCGGCCAGCCGGTGTATGCCACCAAAGCTGCCATTACTCATAAACACAATGTGATCTCCCGGCCTCGCAGTCTTTTTCAACACGCCAACGATGGCATCAATTGAGGTATGAACCGTGACATGGTCCGCTCCGGCAGTCGCAGCCGCAGGATCCCAGCCCAGATCTGCCGCCTGAAAAATAAGGGCCCGATCAGCATGGCGCAGGGAATCCGCCAGTTGATCGGCATGGACACCCAGGCGCATGGTATTGGAACGGGGTTCCAGCACGGACAGGATGCGGGCAGTACCTACCCGGGCGCGCAGCCCCTCAAGAGTCGTGGCAATCGCAGTGGGATGATGGGCAAAGTCATCGTACAACGTGATGCCATTGACGACCGCACGGACTTCCATGCGTCGTTTTACGTTCAGAAAACTGCAGAGCGAGGTCGCGGCAGCCTCTGGCGCTACGCGTACATGATGGGCAGCCGCTATCGCCGCAATGCCGTTGTGGACGTTATGCAGTCCCGTCAGTCCCCAGTTAACAATCCCCACGGGTTGCCCCTGCTGCAACACCTCAAAGTGACTGCCATCGACTGCCAGTAGCCGATAGGACCAGCCCGCAGATGAGCTGTTGGCACCCTCGTTTTTGGCCATTGTCTCAACCGGTGACCAGCATCCCATTGCCAGCACCTCAGTCAGTGCCGTCTCCCACTCCGGCGCTATGAGTAATCCCTTGCCGGGAATGGTCCGGACCAAATGATGAAATTGCCGTTGAATGGCGGCGAGGTCGGGGAAAATATCGGCATGATCAAATTCCAGATTGTTCAATATCGCCGTGCGAGGACGGTAGTGGACGAACTTGGAGCGCTTGTCGAAAAACGCCGTGTCATATTCATCGGCCTCAACCACAAAGTAGCGCCCTCCTCCCACCCGCGCTGAGACGCCAAAGTTCAACGGCACACCGCCTATCAGAAAACCCGGCGCCAGCCCGGCACTGTCGAGTATCCAGGCCAGCATACTGCTGGTGGTGGTTTTGCCATGGGTTCCTGCCACCGCGAGCACCCAGCGATCCTTCAGGACGGCATCGTAGAGCCATTCTGGGCCTGATACATAGGACAGACCGAGATCCATGACGGCTTCCATCTCAGGGTTGCCACGGGAGATCGCATTACCGACCACGACCAGATCAGGCCGTGGTTCCAGATTTTCAGGGCAATAGCCCGTTTTCAGAACGATACCCTGCTGTTCAAGCTGAGTGCTCATGGGGGGATAGACGTTTTGGTCAGAGCCACTGACATCGAACCCGGCCTGACGCGCGATGATGGCGAGCCCACCCATAAAGGTTCCACAAATCCCCATGATATGGATACGCATACCTGCCTCTTAAAAATTGAATGACCCCTTACGCCGACGCCAGACGGGCCTCGAACGGGGGTTATGGATACGTCATACCGGCCAGTCTCACCCCTCAGGCCGGAGTTCTGGGTAAACTATGCAGCCACCCAAGGATCCGAATGCTACCACCGACCCCGATGAGCAAAAAAAACGCCATACAGATTGATACCGTCACCCAGTACCTTGAAAGCGAATCGATGCCTGACGCCGGGCGCTATGTTTTCACTTACACCGTCACCATTCGCAACATCAGCGATGCGCCAGCCCGATTACTGACCCGACATTGGGTGATTACCGACGCCCACGGCAAGATTCAGGACGTTCGAGGCGAAGGCGTTGTGGGGGAAACGCCTCACCTGAACCCCGGCGATGCCTTCCGGTACACCAGTGCAGCCATGATCGAAACGCCGGTCGGCACCATGCAGGGCGAGTACCAGATGCTGTCGGACGACGGGGAATACTTTGATGCCGAAATTCCCCTGTTCACGCTAGCTATCCCGAGAACCCTGCACTGACGTTTATGGCACTCTATGCCATAGGCGATATTCAGGGCTGTTACGATGAATTTCAGTCGCTCCTGGAAAAGCTTGACTTCAACCCCGCGGAAGACCAGCTCTGGTTAACCGGCGATCTGGTTAACCGTGGCCCGAAATCGCTGGAAACCCTGCGCGCGATCCGTGCACTGGGCGATGCCGCAGTCGCCGTACTCGGCAATCACGATCTCCATATGCTGGCAGTTGCCCAGGGCATTTCCAGAACCAAGCACCGCGACACCTTCAGCGATGTGCTCAAGGCCCCGGACCGCGATGAACTGCTGCACTGGCTGCGATGCCTTCCGCTGTTGCATCATCAGCACGGATTCTACCTGATTCACGCGGGACTGCCGCCGGAATGGTCAGGGAAAGCAGCAGCCCGCTACGCTCTGGAAGCCGAAGCCGTGCTGCAGGGTCCTGACTACGCTGAATTTTTCTGGCATATGTACGGCAATGAGCCCACCCAATGGACGGAGTCACTCAAAGGCTGGGACCGTCTGCGCTACATTACGAATTGTCTGACACGCCTGCGTTATGTCGCACCAGACGGTCGCGCCGACTTTAGCCAGAAAGGGCCACCCGACCAGCAACCAAAGGGATTGCTGCCCTGGTTTCAACTGCCCAACCGGCTCAGTGCCGGTGATCGCATCATCTTCGGTCACTGGTCCACACTCGGGTTTTATGCCGGCAACAACGTCTATTGCCTGGACACTGGCTGTTTATGGGGCGGCGAACTGACGGCGCTGCGCCTTGATGGGCCGCCACAACGTACCTCCGTAGGCAATTTGAGCGGAGGTTATCAAACCCCTCTGCCCCTCCCGTCGCCCTAATCTTCGCGTCGTGTCGCACATGG
>JBILXN010000169.1:0-5333 GCA_044378425.1 Methylococcaceae bacterium | reverse complement strand
AACCCCAACTCCATTCCACCCTCCCTAGCCTTCCAACCTCATCCCGGCGCCGTCCGTGCCCCAAGAAGCCGTGCATTATCAATCAGAATTCAATGTGGGTCAAGCGTCTATTAACTGCACTTTTGCAAATCTTCGCTTTCCCACCTGAATCACACAGCTAATCCCAGCTCGCAATCTTAATTTTGTATCCTCGATTCTTTCACCGTCAATCCGAACACCCGCCTGCTGAATCATCCGATTTGCTTCTGATGTGCTTGATGTAAGACCCAAATCCTTAAGCAAAACAGCTATTGGATAGCCTCCGACCGGTACGCCCAATTCCCTTTGGACCAGATCATTTGGCATCAACCCCTGCTTGAATCGCGCCTCAAAATTTTCAAGGGCACGTTCGTCTGAACCAGCACCATGAAAGCGCCTGACAATCTCCCGAGCCAATAGCACCTTGTAATTTCTTGGATTCTCCCCGCTCTCGCATTCTCGCTTCCACTGTTTAATGGTCGCCATCGGCTCGAAGCTAAGCAATTCCATATAGCGCCACATCAACACATCTGATATCGACATTATTTTCCCAAACATTTCATCCGGAGATTCAGCAATGCCAATATAATTGCCTAGCGACTTTGACATCTTCTGAACACCATCCAACCCTTCCAATATTGGCATCGTCAACACAATCTGGGGCGATTGGCCATAAGCCTCCTGCAATTGCCGCCCCACCAGCAGGTTGAATTTTTGGTCTGTCCCACCCAACTCAACGTCTGCCCGCATGGCCACAGAGTCGTAGCCCTGAATCAGTGGATAGAGGAATTCGTGTATCGCTATGGGCTGACCAGACTTGTACCTATTGTTAAAATCTTCGCGTTCTAACATCCTAGCAACGGTATGTTTTGCGGCAAGATTTATGAGGTCAGCGGGACTCATCGCGTTCATCCAGCTACTGTTAAACATCACGAGCGTTTTCTCCGGGTGCAGAATTTTGAAAATCTGCTCCTCGTAAGACCTTGCATTCTCAATAACCTCATCGCGCGTAAGAGGCTTTCTTGTTGCATTTTTCCCTGTCGGGTCACCAATCATTCCGGTGAAATCGCCAATCAAGAACAAAGCTTCATGCCCAAGATCCTGAAATTGCTTTAACTTATTGAGCAACACCGTATGACCTAGATGCAGATCAGGTGCGGTTGGGTCGAACCCAGCCTTAATCCGTAGTGGCCGCCCCTCGGATAAACGCTTAATCAGTGCATCTTCTGGTATAACTTCAGATGCACCCCTTTTGATGAGTTCGAGTGATTCAGAAATGGTTGCTGTCATGAAAGGTCCTGGTTAATAACGGCATCTCGCCAAAAGTCGGGGATTTTAACGGGCATCCGACCTTCTCGAGTCCCAAAATGTCTATTTAAATGTCTGATTTAAAAATTTGGTCTCAACAAAAAGGCCCACGCGATGGCATATCGGGGGCCTTCTCATTACTTGGGCGGGCTCCCGCCATCAGGCGGGCGTGCTTTCACACTGAAAATGATGATCCGCATCCACAGGTTGTAGATGCGTTTGGGTTACGTATTACGAATTGAGACCCCGACAATCCCTCTGTGTAATCTATTTCTGCACCGTTAAGGTACTGAACGCTCATGGCATCAATAAGAACTGTGACTCCATTCTTCTCAACTTGCGTGTCGTCCTCATTAACGACCTCATCGAAAGTAAATCCGTATTGAAAACCTGAGCAACCACCGCCGGTCACATATACACGAAGCTTAAGATCCTGATTATCCTCTTCCGCAATCAGCGCACTGACCTTGGATGCCGCGTTTTCGGTGAATTTGATGCTGTCCTGGCTCATATTTGCACTCTATCTACTGGTTTAGAAGAATCAGACTATCATTATCCCATGTATTTTGGTCAACAATTCACGCCCACCTTCTGATCTGCATCCAACACGTCAACCTGTTCAAACACCAGCCCACTAGCGGCACTCAGCGCTTGGATCACATTCCGCGCATAGCCATTGAACGGCTTTGTCTTTAACACTGAAGCTATTTGCTGGCCGATGGGGCTAAACTTCCGGTAAGTTAGCCCACGAAAGCGGTCACCGCCACAGGCCAGCGCCTGACCGCTATGCAAAGCCCATGAACGCTCCCGGTAACCAATGCGTAAACCCCCGATGGAGCCAACACCCAATACGTCTGTTTCGGCAGATAAAAGGCCAATGCTGACCCAATGCGCAGTAAGATCAGTTTCCCGCCCATAACTCCACATTTCACGGCGCGCCATCTCTTCATCGAACATGAAACGCCAACCGCTCTCGAACGTAAAACTAAACGCGCAGTATTCAATGAAGGCCGTCAATTCCCAGGCATCCATATCGCGCAGGAATGTCAATGCACGTCTGGACACGCCGCCGGGAGAGCGCATTTCTAGCGCAAGCAGGCCAGCCCAAATGCCCTGATCCCGCTCATTCCCGGCTGTTTGTGCGCAATCGACAAAATGCATCATCCAACCCCGATCAAGCGCATGCTCCCGCTTCTCCGCATTCGGTAATAAAAGCGCCTGTTTTAGAATATTTTCTAGCGCACGCTGTTGCAAGACAGCCTGAACCTCTCTGCGCTCATTCGCCCTTAGCAAAAGCCCTGCATCTTCGATATCCTCAAAAACACCCCCCACCCGGGCCATAGTAGCGGGACCAAGAACGCCCTCAAGCAGGTCCTTATGCGTATCGAATGCTGAAACTGCTGGCACTACCGTGGCATCACCCGCAATAGCTCCTGGGCTCATTCTATTACCTCCAGACCACCCATATAGGGGCGCAGTGCGGCCGGCAGGCGAATGCGCCCTTGCTCATCCTGATAGTTTTCAAGAATAGCAATAAGTGTGCGACCGACCGCCAGACCCGAACCATTCAAGGTATGAACCAACTCAGGCTTACCGGTGGCAGGATTCCGCCAGCGGGCCTGGAGACGGCGGGACTGGAAATCGCGAAAGTTACTGCATGACGAGATTTCTCGGTAAGCCCCTTGCCCCGGCAGCCACACCTCAAGATCATAGGTTTTAGCAGCAGAGAATCCAGTATCTCCCGCACAAAGCAGCATCCTTCGAAATGGCAGATTCAGCTGCTTCAGGACTTCTTCGGCATGGCGGGTCAGTTCTTCATGGGCCTGCGCCGAGGCTTCAGGGGTCGTGATCTGCACCAACTCTACCTTTTCGAACTGGTGCTGCCGAATCATGCCACGGGTATCCTTGCCATAAGAGCCTGCTTCGCTGCGGAAACATGGCGTATGAGAGACGAACTTAAGTGGCATTTTTTCCGCATCGATAATGTCATCGCGTACCAGATTGGTGACGGGTACCTCTGCGGTGGGAATCAGATAATAGTCGGGCTCGTGCGCGACCTTGAACAGATCCGCCTCAAATTTTGGTAACTGACCGGTGCCTCGCAGGCTGTCGGCATTCACCATGAACGGAACATAGGTCTCGACGTAACCATGATTAGTGGTGTGAAGATCCATCATAAATTGGGCGAGCGCTCGCTGAAGCCGACACAATGGACCATGCAAAGCGACAAAGCGTGATCCTGCAATCTTTGCAGCCGCTTCAAAATCCATCAGTCCCAGCCGGCCACCCAGCTCAACATGGTCCTTAGGTTCAAAATCAAAGGTTACAGGGACACCCCAGCGATGAATCTCGACGTTATCAGACTCACTGCGGCCCTCAGGAACATCGGCATCCAGAATATTGGGAACAGCAAGCAACAACGCCTCCAGTCCTAGCTGAATTTCGTCGAGTTCACCCTCAAGGCGTTTTAGATCATCACCAACACTCTGCACCTCGGCCAGCAAGGGAGCGATATCCTCTCCGCGCGCCTTGGCCTGCCCCACCCGTTTGGATCGGCTATTGCGTTCACTCTGAAGTTGCTGAGTATGGGCCTGAACCTCGCGTCTTCTGGCCTCCAGCGCGCGGAATGCAGCGGTGTCCAGATTGAATGAGCGTCGTGCCAATTGGGACTCGACCTGTTCCAGATCAGCCCGAATAAGCCTTGAATCTAACATCGTAAACCCTTGTATTATATTGATTGAACGAATTACTTCGAACTACACCCCATCGCCTATCGGGATAGCCGCACCGGAATCCAGGGCCACCATAACCCCGCCAGACAGATCAATCAGAGAAGTCTTAAACCCGTAGAGTGGCTCTATTTTACCGTTTAGCCGTCAGACGTGTCGCTGGAAAGGAAATCACGTGATTCAATCCGAATAATTGAATCGCACGGTCTGCTGCCAGAACGGCCTTGTCCGGCTCATCAAAAAACTCAAGCACCAGCGGCAGATCCAGCGAAAGCGCCAACAGAGAAGTCGTGTGGACCTCACCCATGCCGCTAAAACCTGCTATTCCTCTGAATACGGTCACACCCGCCACGTTTTGATCACTTTTCAAAAACTCCATCAGATCGTTCAGCTTATGCTGCTTTTCCCTAAGATAGATTCTCACCACGGTTACTGCTTCCTCTGTCACCACAGCCTCCCGAGTATCACTCCCAATCCAACGGAGCCTGCGCCAACCATCGCATTGATGGCAAAAAACACCAGAAGACAGGCAACTCCCCTGCCAAGATCACCTAATTCGGGCAAAAATAGCAACGCAGAAGCACTGGTCCCAACCCCCATCAACATGAGCAGCCCAATCTCCCGACGATACGCCGCCCATGCTATGTGTTTGACAACAATTTCCCAGAACACACCGACAGCCACACACACGATAACGGTCCCCAGCAATTTGGCGACGGTGCCGCCATAGATGAAAAGTGCCAACGACTCCTCGCTCAAAACCCCACGCGCCAGCAGAACCCCGAGCCAAACGGCTGCGACACATAGCAGGACGCTGAGTAGCATATTGAAACCGGCTTTCCAGTAACTAGCCTCCTCAATCAGCATGAAAGACTCCAGCGCGAAGGTCGAGAAGGTCGTATAAGCCCCCAGGAATCCAACCAGAATGGCGCTTCGAAGCTCGACCGGAACAGGGAAGCGGTTGATGAACAACTCGGCCAACAGTCCCATCAGGAACGAGCCTGAAACATTAATGACGAGTGTTCCAATCGGAAATCCACGCCCCAACCAGCCATAGAGGGCACTAGCCACCCAATAGCGGGAAAGAGCCCCCACCGCCCCACCCAGAGCAATAGCCAGAAGGATTCTCATCCCTGACCCAATCGCTGCAGAATTTGTGGGTTGGGCCGCTCTACTACACCGTTTTCGGTCACGATGGCGTCAATCAACTCAGCAGGCGTGACATCAAAAACAGGATTCCACGCAGCAATCACGCTTTCTGCGCGGTGGAAGTGACGA
>JBILXN010000168.1:0-5351 GCA_044378425.1 Methylococcaceae bacterium | reverse complement strand
GAACATGTCATCCAGGAACAGAAAGCCGCTCACCAGTGAAATACTGAGCAATAGCAGACCCGCGCCGATCAACTGGAACAGTAGGGACTCCATGGACTGTAACGGTGGCAGCGACCTCACCAGCACACCACCGGCGTGACGTCGTCGCAGGCACCAGTCCTGTATCGCCAGCAAGACCGCCTGAATGGCCGCAATATTGAGAAAGCTGTAGGCGATCAGTGAAGAATAGATATGTAGCGTCATGCGCCATGAATGATCGCTGACAGTGTGTGCGGTGTCGGTGACGGCGAGTTTGAGCGTCAAAATCACGGCCGCCAGCGGGAAACCGACAATTCCCAGTTTATCAACGGGGCGGAACAACGCTGCGACCAGCACTATGCCGGTGATGAGCAATGTGACCAGCGAGAGGGCGCTGAGAAAGCTGAAACTGGGGCCACCGCCGGTCGTATACAGGCCGGCGATCATCAGGCTATGCAGGATTAGACCCAGCCAGCCCAGAACCAGTGCCGCCCGCCGCGAGCGCGAGGCAGGGCCGGACGGACTGTCCGCATCGCACCTTAGCGAGACCAGCATCGCCATCAGGGCCGCGATATATGCCACTACTGCAAGACTGCCTAAACCTGTTGAAACCATCGAGTTCATGTCCTCCCGACGGCTAGTCTGGCATAATGCCGCGACAAGATGAAGCAACCCGGAACCCGTCAGTCCCCAAGGATTCACCGCCATGTTTGATAACTTAACCGAACGATTAACCCAGTCACTCAAAAAGATTCGGGGCCAGGGCCGCCTGACCGAAGCCAATATCCAGGATACCTTGCGCGATGTCCGCATGGCCTTGCTGGAGGCCGACGTGGCTTTGCCGGTGGTCAAGGACTTCATAGAACAGGTCAAGGATCGTGCACTGGGTCAGGATGTCCAGTCCAGCCTGTCGCCGGGCCAGTCCTTTATCAAGATCGTCAATGACGAACTGATTAAGGTTATGGGCAATGCCAACGAAAAGCTCAACCTCGCCACCCAGCCACCGGCTGTCATACTCATGGCCGGTTTGCAGGGTGCCGGTAAGACGACTACCGTAGCCAAACTGGCGCGCTGGCTGAAGGAGAACGAACGCCGCTCCGTCGTGGTCGCCAGTGCTGACGTCTACCGTCCCGCCGCGATTGAGCAGTTGCAGACACTCGCCGCCGAAGTGGGGGCCGATTTCTTCCCCAGTGACCCCTCGCAATCGCCCGTCGATATCGCCCGTGGCGCGCTCGACCATGCCCGCCGGAAATACCGCGACGTGGTGATACTCGACACCGCCGGCCGCATGCACATTGACGAAGCAATGATGGAGGAAATCAAGCTTCTCCATGCCGAAATCAAGCCGATCGAAACCCTGTTTGTCGTAGATTCAATGACGGGCCAGGATGCCGCCAATACCGCCAAGGCCTTTGGCGATGCCCTTCCGCTGACCGGCGTAGTGCTTACCAAGACCGACGGCGATGCTCGCGGCGGTGCAGCCCTGTCGGTGCGTCACATTACCGGCAAGCCGATTAAATTTCTGGGTGTCGGCGAAAAGACCACCGGGCTGGAATTGTTCCACCCCAACCGTATTGCATCGCGCATTCTCGGCATGGGCGACATGCTGACCCTGATCGAGGAAGCCGAACGCAAGATCGACAAGGACAAGGCGGAAAAACTGGTCAAGAAGATCCAAAAAGGCAAGACCTTCGATCTCAATGACTATTACGACCAGTTACAGCAACTCAAGAGCATGGGTGGGCTTTCGGCCATGATGGATAAACTGCCCGGGGCCGGTAATGTACCGCAACACGTTAGAGAGAAGATCAACGACAACGAGTGGCTTCAGCAGATTGTCATCATCAGTTCAATGACCCGGCAGGAGCGCTCCTTCCCTGACGTTATCAACACCTCGCGCAAGCAGCGCATTGCCAAGGGCTCAGGCACCGATGTTCAGGATGTCAACAAGATGCTGAAGCAATATGACCAGATGCAGAAGATGATGAAGAAATTCAAAAAGGGTAATTTGCTCGGCATGATGCGCGGCATGAAGGGTAACATCGCCCGCAGCATGCCATTCCGCGGTCCCGCCAAGTAAATCATCTCTTAATCCTGCGGTGCGGCCAGTGCTGCTGCCGCAGGATGTTGCAGTAGCCAACTTTGCTACTTTAGTAGCATCAGCGTCGCTGATCCTGTCTTTGAAAGGGCCCTTTACGAACGGCTTTGCCGTCAGTCCGCTGGTGTATGGTGGGCACCCACTCGCGCATCGCACTCGAATTGAATTGAATTGAAAAATCTTCGCATTGCCCCTGCGTGGGTTGGGGTCGCTGAAATCCGGCCTTGTCATCACGGCAACGGCGGATCATTAACCGCCATCTGCCGCAAATTCCTCAGCGGGCCGCTCTCTTCGCCCCATATTCGGCCCGATAATCCTGTTTCAACCGAATCGCCGCAGGGCCAGCCCTGGCACTCATATATTCGGGGATGCTGAAGGCGATGAGCCCTGATACATGAGGCCGGGCCAATGCCATCTGCCGTGTAATGCGGGTCTGGGGGGCGGGTTCTGCGCGGAAGGGCTGGGTATCCAATGGCGGGCCGGCGGTCTGGTGGAAGATTTCAACGACCGCCCACAAGGCTACGCCTGATTTTTTGGCCTGTGTTGACATGGCCTCAAGGTAGGCTGGGATTGCCGCCATTGCCAGCTTGCCAACGCCAATGCCATCCTGAAACAGCAGGGTATCAATGTTGGGTGCTGCCTTAAGCAGAGTTGACCAAAGCGCTGACCAGCTATCGGGGGGCATCGCGCCGTTGCTGAAACCTGAAATCGCAATCTGGCCCCGTGGCATAGCCTCATGCAAGATGGCCGACACATCCGCAAGGTAGTGCGCCAGCAAGTCCCGCCGGCGCGTATCCGTCCAGTTGAGATCATCCACTTCCTCGGTTATGAACCAGCCCTCCACCGAGTGATGGCTCAGCAGTAGCGGCACCATTCGCCGGGCGAGCTTGACTTGTCGCTCAGCCAGGCCGTTCAGGTAGTCGGCCACCGCCGACGTTGGCCCTGAAATCTGAGACCAATAACCCGGTTCCTGCGCCAGCCCCGCCAGAACACCTATATGGGCGGCATCGGCCGCGTCGAGCAAACGGGGAAGCGCATCTCCCAGAAAGTCGGCCTGGTCATGCACGGCCCATTGTACGATCAAGAGCTTCAGTCCCATTTCCTGCAGTTCCTGCATTAGCCCGTCCCAGTCACGGGCTGTCCAGTCGCGATGTGCCTCGGTGAGCTGGATGAAGCTGCCTCTGAAACGAGAGGGTGGTGAAGTGCGCTGCCCCGCCAGCACTAAAATGACCAGTAACAGGCCGAGCCCGACCAGTGCCAGTAACCAACTGCGTGTCATGGGTTCTGACTTGCCGTTCATGCCGTGCATCAGCTAGAAATGCAAAATGGTGGTGGCAACAAAGCCAGCATCGGTATTGATGATACCGGCCTTGTATTGCAGCAGCAGGTCAATCTGGTTGTTGTAGGTTTCGTAGGGAGTGTCATTGAACAGGAATTTCAGTAGCACCCCCCCGCCACCCTCAAGATAGGTGATGTCATTGACATCGCGGGTCTGGATTCTGCCATCCATCACGACGTGGGGTGTGATCTGCATCCATTCGGTGATGCGAAAGGTCCAGCCCTGCCGGATCTCGCCATAGAACGCCCAGGTATCACTGTTGATGAAATAGCCCAGATCGCCGAACACCGAACTGTAATTCCAGTCGGTCTCGCCCGGGGGCATTAACTGTGCGGAACTCCAGCCAAACAGACTCCTCAGCAGCCAGTCATCCAGCGCCTGATCGCCAATTTTGAACAGCTTTTCTGCGCTGATGTAGAGATTTTGATCGCGCAGGGGCTTGTAGCGCAGGCCGAAGCCGGCCTGCAGGGTAGTGTCGTCCAGTGACAGTGATTCCGGCTTGTTGCTCCACAGCACCCGGCCAAATATTTGTAGTGTCTTCTCATCGCGCAAACCGAGGAACGGCGGCTGGTAAGCCAGTTGCACACCCCCCTGGGAGGGAATCGCGCCGCCGGTAATGCCGCCCGCACTCAGTGGCCGATTGCGATAATTGCTACGGTACGATTCATAGGCGGTGAAATCGAACTGGTTGGTCAGCTTGCTGACTTCGTTCTTGAGCCGCCAGCTGCTCTCATCGAGTGCTGCCTTTTCCTGTTCGCTAGTGGCCGTGGTAGCGGCCTTGGTGTCGATGGCCTCCATAAAAAGCTGTGTCGCCTTGTCGTTGTCGCTTGCCCGCATGTAGGCGTAGGCCAGATCTTCGGTCAGGCCCGGCCTTTTGGGATGGCGGCGGCGAGCGTCTTCCAGCAGGGGGATGGCGCTCTCCGGGTCGTCATTGTCGAGATAGGCATAGGCGACCTCATCGGCATAAGCCTGATTGGCCGGTGCCTGTAACAGGGCCGCCTCCAGCAGGGGAAGGGCCGCTTCTGCTTCACCCGTCTGTCGTAACCAGCTGCCCAGCCGGTGCTGGCGCTCGGCAGTGGGCTGGCTCACGACCGACTGCCGCAT
This sequence comes from Methylococcaceae bacterium, assembly GCA_044378425.1. Classification (GTDB taxonomy): domain Bacteria; phylum Pseudomonadota; class Gammaproteobacteria; order Methylococcales; family Methylococcaceae; genus UBA6136. The sequence continues at coordinate 792 of JBILXN010000168.1, read as the reverse complement.
CAGCCGGATGGCCGGTTCGGGTTCGTGCATCTCCCAATAGAGAAAGGCCAGTTGATCCTGCCGCGTCTGCTGCTGTTCCGGACTGAGTGCCTTGTCGGGTATCCCCTCCAGAATAGCCAGGGCCTCGCGGGTGTGGCCAGCTTTGTTGAGCGTGACGGCGAGTTGAAGAGCGGTTTCGGCCTGGTAGTCTAGCGCCAGCGCTGTTTCAAAGGCGCTGATGGCATTCCGGTAGTGATGGGTGCTGCTCAGCAGATTGCCCAGGCTGCGGTAGAGGATGATCTGGTCGGCCCTGCTCAGATCGTCGGGCCTTGCGATGGCTGTCTGTAAATACTCGATCGCCAGCTCCGGTTTGCCGTCCCGCGCCTCTATCTGGGCCAGTGCCATCAGGATGTGTGGATCCTTGGCGCCGACAGTGGCCCGGTCAAAAAACGTTCGGGCGGAGGCTAGCCGGTCATGGCGTTCGTAATAAAACCCCAGTGTGCGGGCGGCGGTATTCCGTTTTGGGCCTTCGGGTAGCGCTTCATAGGCGCCGAGGAGTTGCTGGCTGGCCTCGCGCTCGCGTCCCGCTTTCATCAGCAACAGGCCGAGAGCAAGTTGCTGCTCGGGGCCGGCGCCGAGCTTCAAGGCGTGTTCCTGGGCGGCGATGGCTGCTGCGGTGTTGCCCAGTTTTTCCTCCGATTGCGCCAGAGCTAAAAGAGCGGGCGCCGTCGGTTTGAGTTGGATCGCCTGACTAAAGGCCGCTGCCGCCTCACGGTCACGACCCTCATGCTGCAGGGCATAGGCTGAGGCAAG
>JBILXN010000167.1:0-5459 GCA_044378425.1 Methylococcaceae bacterium | reverse complement strand
TCATCACTGAAGCCGGTGCGGCGCCCAGTCTGCCCTCAAGGATACACCGAGCATAGGGACCGGTAATGGCATGCATGGCGTCGAAACAAAGGGTGATGGCCCCCGTCCGCAGCGCTTCGGCGATGATGTCGAAATCGAATAGCTGCTCCATCAGCTCGGCATAGTCGGCCACCGGGTCGATGACCTGTACCACCATGTCGCCTGCCTTGAACTCGCCCATATGGTCCAGATCAACATCCGGCATATCGGCAATGCGGTATTCGGTGATTGTCTGTGTGCGGGCGAAGACGGCATCGGTGAAACTCTCCGGAGCCGGGCCACCGTTGGCGGCATTAAACTTGATGCCGAAATCTTCATCCGGCCCACCCGGATTGTGGCTGGCGGATAATACAAAACCACCCTGCGCCTGATACTTGCGGATGACGCAGGAGGCTGCCGGTGTTGACAGTAGCCCCCCTCGACCTACCAGAATCCGTCCAACGCCATTGGCGGCAGCCATCTTGATGATGGTCTGCGCCGCTTCGCGGTTGAAGTAGCGGCCATCTCCACCAAGGACCAGCGTAATACCGGCGGTATCTCCAATGGCATCAAGCACGGATTGGACGAAATTCTCGAGGTAGTTAGGTTGCAGGACGACCTTCACTTTCTTGCGCAAACCGGAAGTCCCGGGCTTTTGGCCGTCATAGGGGGTCGTTGTGCGAGTACAAATTTGCATGGCGGATAATCTCATCGATTCTGAAAAGTACGGCAGCAATTGTACTGAATTACCCGGCATAACCCACATAATAACGTGCCATAAGGCACCACGTCGGTGCCGGACACGCCGCCACTGCTGCACCAAAGTTGTGACAGCGCCACGAAGTTCGATTTTTTTGGCTATAACGCAACAATTTTTGAAAATAATGGTGGAAAGTTTGCTTGATTCACGGCAAACTAAGATGCGAGCGGTGTTCGCCACATGACTAGTGCGGCGGATACTTTCTTAAACTACCGAATCATAAGAAGGAACCCTACAATGATGAATGCAACCAAGCTGTCCATCGTTCTTTTGTCTGCTGGCCTGACCGTTGGCTGCGCCAGCAAAAGCGACCTGGCTGCTCTGCAGACCCAGGTTGATGGCCTGAAGGCTGAAGTAGCGTCTGTAAAGAGCACTGCTGATGAAGCACTGTCTGCTGCTACCAGCGCTGACGCTGCTGCCAAGCGCGCTGCTGCTGCTGCTGAAGAAGTCAACGCCAAGCTGGATCGTGGCTTCCGCAAGGGCGCTATGAAATAAGCCTTTCGCATAGCGAAGACTTATACCAACCCCGGCTGGTTTTCACCTGCCGGGGTTTTTTGTGCCTGTCATTCTGCCATCAGGCCAATCAGAAAAGAGCCCTGACCCACTCGCTGCGCCGCTCACGCTCCAGCACCTCCACCCGAGCCCGCATCAGCACCACACTGAAATAGTAAAACTGGAAGGCCGCAGCCATCAGCAACAAGGGAACCAGCATACTGAGATGGATGGAGGGCTTGTCGAACTTGGTGACCGTCGGCCCCTGATGAAGCGTATTCCACCACTCAACCGAATAATGGATGATCGGGATATTCACCACGCCCACCAAAATCAGCAAGCCCCCCGCCCGGGCTGCTGTCCGGCTATCCTCTATGGCGGCGACCAGCGCGATATATCCCATATAAAGGAACAGGAGGATGAGTTCGGACGTCAGCCGAGCATCCCAAACCCACCATGCACCCCACATCGGCTTGCCCCAGAGTGAACCGGTAGCCAATGCCAGAAAGGTAAACGACGCACCCAGCGCCGCCGAACTGCGCGCCATAACATCGGCCAGCTTGATGTTCCAGATGAGATAGACCGCACTCTGAACTGCCATGAAGACATAGATGAAGAGTGACATCCAGGCACTGGGCACATGGACGAAGATGATCCGGTAACTCTCGCCCTGCTGATAATCAGGCGGCGCCACAAACAGACCCAGATACAGGCCGGCCAGTAGGAGCAAAACGGTCAGACCGCTCAGCCACGGCAGCAACTGACCGGAGATGCGGTAAAAATACCTGGGCGATGCCAGCTTGTGAAAAAATAACCAGATCGTGTTCCACATACTTATCACTCGGGAATTCAACTCAGACTGATGCGCAGAGCCGCCGCTGTCGCCATGGGTGCCAACGTCACAGCCAGAGCTAGCAGCGCCGCCAAAAAATAGAGCTGGCCATCAATCGGCAAACCCGCGCCCGCTGCCGTAATGGCCTGGGTCGCGAAAATCAGTACCGGAATGTAGAGGGGCAAGACCAGCAAGGTCAACAGTACACCGCCCCGCCTGAGACCTACCGTCAAGGCCACACCTATCGAACCAATGAGACTCAGCAGCGGGGTTCCCAGCAGCAGGGTCAGTTCGAGAGCATACAGGGAAGGAATGGGCATGGACAGAAACAGCGCCAGCAGTGGCGCAATAAAGAGCATTGGCAGGCCACTGACCAGCCAATGGGATAGCACCTTGGCTAGCACCAGCAACGACAGGGGCTGCGGGCTCAAGGCCAATTGCTCCAAGGCCCCATCATCGAAATCGGAGCGGAACATACTCTCCAGGGAGAACAATGCCGCCAGCAAAGCCCCGATCCAGATCACGCCAGGCGCCATGATCCGCAGCACATCATCCTCGGGACTGACACCCAACGGGAACAGCGTGACAACCATCACGAAAAACAAGGGGGGGTTCACCAGTTCACCACGATGACGGAAGGCCAGTAACAGATCCCGTCTGATCACCGCAACAAAGGCATTAAACACGCTTTTCATCCCAATACCAGTGAGCGCAAACCCCGGCTCAGCGCCACCGGCTGATGCGAAGTCAGTACAGCAAGGCCCGCTTGCGCGAGATGATTTTCGAGCAGCGACACCACCTGGCTGACCGCAGCGGCATCCAGTGCCGTGAACGGCTCATCAAGTATCCAGAGCCGAGCCCCGGAAATCAGCAACCGCGCCATCGCCACCCGCTGCCTCTGACCCGCCGATAACACCCGGACGGCAAGTTCGGCCCGGTCCTCCAGCCCAAGCTGATCAAGCGCAAAACGGAGATCTGATTCAGTCCCCACCCGCCCGGCCAACGCTGCCGCCATCCGCAGATTTTCCAGCACGGTCAGGTCGGCCTTAAGTCCCAGATTATGGCCAAGATAGGCGAGCCCCCCCAGATAGCGAGCGCGCTGACTGCCACTGATGCGCTCCCCCTCCCAGACCACCTCGCCCTCGGCCGGTGGTAACAACCCCGCCAGAATACGCAACAGGCTGGTCTTGCCACTCCCATTGGCACCTTCGACCTGCAAAGCTTCTCCGGGGCTGACGCCGAAAGACAAACCCTCAAACAACTGACACTCACCGCGCAGACAGGCAAGGCCCCTGGCCTCAAGCAGGTGTGCGGGGGTCGTCATGACGGGAAACAGAATTGGGCTAAAGGCATAGGCGTTGATTATCGCAGAATTCGGCTATTGGCTGACTTCAGTGAGGTGAATCAGGCCCGATGTTCAGCAAAATTGGCTTTGCCCACCGCACTCGTTTTACTATCGCCAACTGAGCCTCCGCAGCGACACCCGGTACACCATGCAGATCAACCCAGAACACCGCAACCACACCGAGCAACTGCTTCGCTACATCGACGCCAGTCCCAGCCCATGGCATGCCGTGGCGGTTATGGCCCGTCAGCTCTCCGAACAAGGCTATAGACCGCTGAACGAACAGGATGCCTGGTCCCTCACGCCGGGAAGCAGGCATTACGTCATACGCGGTGGATCATCACTCATCGCCTTCGTGGTCGGCACTGGCGTCACCGCAGAGTCAGGCTTTCGCATCATCGGCGCCCACACGGACTCGCCGGGACTGAGGCTCAAACCGAAAGCGTGGGAAGGCTCACAAAATCTGTTACGACTCGGCGTCGAGACCTACGGCGGCCCCATACTCGCCACTTTTGCCGATCGCGATCTAAGCATTGCTGGTCGTATCTGCCTGCGAACAGCCCAGGGTATCAGCAGCCAGCTCATCCGCTTTGACCACCCGTTGGTCCGCCTGCCCAATCTGGCCATCCATATGAATCGCAAGGTCAACGACGAGGGGCTGAAATTTAACAAGCAAAGTGAACTGCCGTTGATCATGGCCGCACTGGAGCAAGCGTTGCCGCCGCGTGAACAGTTTCTCGGCCTACTCGCACGGCGGGCAGACTGTGAGCCCTCCGCCATCATGAGCTTCGACCTGGCTGTCTACGATACCCAGGCCGGTGCTTTTTGGGGACCAGCGGCTGAATTCATCGCCAGCCGGCAGATCGACAACCTCTCATCCTGCCATGCCGGCCTGACCGCACTGCTGAATGTCGAGGGTGGCGAGCATACCTCGCTGGGTGCATTTTTTGATCATGAGGAAATCGGCAGCGAAAGCCACAAGGGTGCCGATGGCAGTTTTCTGTCAGACATGCTGGAGCGCATCGCCATCAGCCTGGGAACCGAACGGCAGGCCTATAAGCAGGCCCTGGCGCGGAGTTTCATGATCAGTGCTGATGCCGCTCATGCCTGCCACCCGAATTTTCCCGGCGCGTACGAACCGCTCCATAGCATTCAGGTTAATGGCGGGCCGGCGGTCAAGATCAACGCTAACCAGCGCTACGCCACCGACGGCCTGACCGAAGCCCAATTCATGGCGCTCTGCGAGCAAGCCGAAGTACCCTGCCAAACCTACGTCCACCGCAGCGACCTCGCCTGCGGCTCCACCATCGGTCCGATGAGCGCGGCTCAACTGGGCATTCCCACCGTAGATTGCGGCTGCCCAATGTGGGCCATGCATAGTGCACGGGAGAGCGCAGGGGTGCTTGATCAACTCTGGCTGGCTCGCCTACTCAAGACTTTCCTGGAGTGTCCCACGCTACCCTGACGGCATGTCAACGGACGGACATCCGCCAAGCGTCGGCCTGCTCGTGCTTCTGGCGACCCCAAAAGGCCAGAGTTGGCCGGTTCTGCGGGCCAACCTACGCGAATACCCGATAGCCCGGATGGCCTTCAGGGGCGACCGAGAAAACTGATCGCGAACGGATGCCCGTAATCGGTGAATGATCCAGATGACTCGGATTTGCAGTAACACCCTCATAATGACTGTTATTCCAACGGCAGCCACCCTGCCCCATGTTCGATTGAAAGAGGTCAGGGGCTTGGGCTAGGGGCTGGACGCTCAGAATTAAGCGTGATAGCATCCTCCGCTTGAAAACGGCAACCCGGTAGTTTTAAGCGACAAACTATTGCCGCATCCATTGAGGAACCTGTTTCAGGGCCGTTAGCTCAGTTGGTAGAGCAGTGGACTCTTAATCCATCGGTCGAAAGTTCGAGTCTTTCACGGCCCACCATTAAAACCAATACAATCAAGCGGCTACAAAATAGATAGCCGCTTTTTTGTGCCTGTAATTTGCTTACACACCGGTTACACA
>JBILXN010000166.1:0-5512 GCA_044378425.1 Methylococcaceae bacterium | reverse complement strand
CGTTCCGGGTAACGCGGCACTACGCCCGGCAGATACGGCAGGGCCATATCAACGATCCGCTGCTGCGCCAGGTGCTGCCGGTTGGCGCTGAAAAGCTCGAATACCCGGGTTACGGTGCCGATCCGGTGGGCGATCTGGCCTCCATCAGTACCCCCGGCCTGCTGCACAAATACGCAGGCCGTGCCCTGCTGATAACCACGGGGGCCTGTGCCATCCACTGCCGTTACTGCTTCCGCAGGGAGTTTCCCTACGACACCAACCTGCTGGCCCGCAGCCGTGAATCCGAAGTACTGGCGGCGATTGCAGCCGATACTTCCCTGCACGAAATTATTCTTAGTGGTGGCGATCCGCTGGTACTCGGTGATGACCGGCTAAGTCAGCTGATCGCCGGACTGGCGACTATTCCCCACCTCAAGCGGCTGCGGCTGCATAGCCGGTTGCCGGTGGTTCTGCCGAACCGGATCACCCCCGAACTAACGGCAACGCTGAGCCAGTCACGACTAGACAGCGTGCTGGTGATCCACGCCAATCACGCTCAGGAACTTGATGTCGAGGTGCAGAACGCCTTGACCCGACTGAGGGACAGCGGTGTGCTGCTGCTCAATCAAGCGGTATTACTCAGGGGCGTCAACGACGATGCACTGAGCCTTGCGGCTCTGAGCGAACGTTTATTTGAATGTGGGACCCTGCCCTATTACCTGCACATGCTAGACCGGGCAAGGGGTACCGCGCACTTTGAGGTCAGTGATGAACGCGCTCGCCAACTCATGACCACGCTACGCGAATCATTACCGGGCTATCTTGTGCCCAAACTGGTGAGGGAAGAACCGGGAGCGCCCGGCAAGACGCCCATTTTCTGAAGCGAAACGCAGGGACTAACGACCGGGCAGCAATAAGAGATTGCAGCCCAACCGCTGGTAACCCTGCTCGCCCAGCAGTACGTCCAGCGCGAGACTGGCAAGATCGTCGGCGGAGGGGTCAAGTTCCGGGCGTTTCTGGCGATTCATCAGTTTGATGTAGCTCTTGCAGTGACCACAGACCTCGGCCGTGATGGCCTCATCGCCTTCAATGCCATAGTAGCTGACGGACGCGCTATCACCACACTGCACACAGGTGATGCGGGGCCGGTGCCATTCGGTCGCACAGACGCCGCAGACCAGATAACGGAGACCCTCAATATTGCCGGCAGCATGCAGGTTGGCCGCCAACGGCAAGCCCTCACAGACCGGGCACCACTGACCTACCGCCGAGAGGTTGGCGGCACTATCCAGTCTCTGTGCCAGGGATACGCACACCACCTGCACGGCCGACGCCAAAAAAGGCAGCCAACCGGGATTCACTGCATCAAAATCGCGGAGGAGCACCTGGCCGAAACCCGCCCGCAAGTCTTTCGGGTCAGCATTGTTTATCGCCGTTATGACCTCGCCGATGGTTCCGCCGGTCGGCGCAAGTGCCGCTGTGATATGACGCAAGACCGTAATCAGTGTGGGATCGTCAGGAATGGCTAAGGTATCCAGCCGACCGTTATCGGTCACCCAAGAGCGGGAAGGAATAGTCACGCCGCAACTGACGATCTCACGCTGCGACTCAGACAGATCAGCCATCAGGGCAAGATAGGCCGAGAGAGGTGAATCGGTCTCGGCCAGAATCTGAAATCGCCTCGCCCTGGCTGTGAAATGAGCCTCAGCCTGGGGCAGCAGAAAGCGGGCTATCGGACCGGCGTGAGCCCCCGGATGGTCGCTCAATGATCGTCCCCTCGCGTGACGCGCCGAAACCAGCCGGGATGATGGGCTCTCGCCCATGCCCGACTCACGCTGCCGAGCAACATGGCACCCATGGTGCCCTTGATCCAGACCGCAGCATAAATATGCACGATGATGCCGCTGATGATGACAAAGGCACAGACAGCGTGCAGCAGTGCCGACCAACGGATCATCCCTATCGGGAAATATTCGGCAAACCAGGGCCGCCAGATCACAACGCCGGTGGCCAGCAGGGTCGGAATGGTAGCGATCATGGTCCAGAACAACAGTTTCTGTCCCGCGTTGTAGCGATCCACTTCCGGCAGTCTGTCTTCGCGGTTGGTTATCACATCACCGATGCGCCGCAACCAGAGGATGTCATTCCGACTGATCAGGTTATGACGCCAGAACCTGATCACCAGACCGGTGAAAGAGATGAACATCAGCACGCCGAGGTATGGATGCAGGATACGGGTCCAGACCGGTCCACCAAAACCCTGACTGAACCAGAACATGGCGGGATGAAACAGCGCCAGACCGGAAAAAGTCAGCATCAGGAAGGTCAGCGCGGTGATCCAGTGATTGAGCCGCTCCAGCGGCGTATAGCGGGTAATGCGGCCTGAGCCGGCGGCAGTCTTCATGGGGTCTGATCCTCCTCAGCTTCGGCCTCCGCATCATTCGGGCCAACGGTGACATAGTGGAAAAAACCAGCCAGTGCGGTAAAAAAGAGGGATGCCGTCGCCAATGGTTTCATGACGCCCTTCCAGAGACTCACCAGCGGACTGATGGCGGGCTGCACCGGCAGATGGCTATAAAGCCCCGGCTGGTCAGCATGATGCAATACATACATGACGTGGGTACCGCCAACACCAGCGGGGTCATAGAGGCCCGCATTGGTGTAGCCGCGCTCCTTGAGGTCTTCGATACGTTCATTGGCGTGTTCGATCATATCCACCTTGCTACCAAATACCAGCGCCTGGGTGGGGCAGGCCTTGATGCAGGCAGGCTCTAGACCGACCCCGACCCGGTCGGAGCACAGGGTACATTTGTAGGCCTTGCTGTCCTTGCTGGAAATACGCGGGATATTGAATGGACAGCCGGTGATGCAGTAGCCACAGCCGATGCAATGTTCCTCCTGAAAATCGACAATCCCGTTGCTGTACTGGATGATTGCGCCGGGTGAGGGACACGCTTTCAAGCAGCCGGGATCGGCGCAGTGCATGCAGCCGTCTTTGCGAATGAGCCACTCCAGCGTTCCATTCTGCTCCGTCTCTGCAAAGCGCATGAGGGTCCAGCTGTTCGCGGTCAGGTCGTGAGGATTCTGGTACGAGCCCTCATTGATGCCGACCTCCTCACGGAGATCATTCCATTCCTGGCAGGCCGACTGACAGGCTTTACAACCAATGCACTTGGTGACATCAATCAGTTTGGCCACTTCGGTCGTCTGCCGCTGTTGCGGTGTGGGCGTGGTCGTGGCTGAGCGCTGAAGAACGTCGAGTGATTGCAGTGACATAACTAGACCTCCTTGCTTCCCTTGAGTATGCGAGTCAACCAAGAGACCATCCGCCGGTTATCGCCTTGCTCCCGATGTTGAGCCACCGGGCGACTGCGTTGGTCATGGCCCTCGCCCGGCGCGTGAGTATGCGGCATAAATTCACTCATATCCTTTTCGACATTCACCAGAAAGGCCTTGAATTCGGGGGTCTGGGTATTGGCATCGCCCAGATAAGGCGTCAAATTGTTACAGAAGAATCCCTTGCGGGTCTGGCCGAGGAATCCCCAATGCACCGGAATGCCAATCTGGTGAAGGGTCTGGCCGGCCACGCTGAGCGGCTTGATGCGCTTGGTCACCATCGCCACGGCCTTGATGAAGCCGCGTTTTGAGCGCACCACAACACGCTCGCCATTACGGATGCCGAGCTTCGCAGCCAGTTGTTCACCTATTTCGATGAATTGTTCCGGTTGCAGGGAGGCATTGATGCGGACGTGATCGGTCCAGGTATTGAACAACTCGGTGATGCGGTAGGTTGTCGCTACGTAAGGAAACGCCTCGGCAGTGCCGAGCATGGCCCTGTCATCAGCAAAGACTCGCGCCGCCGGATTACTGATGACCCTGGGGTGCAGCGGGTTGGTACCCAGCGGCGTTTCGAACGGCTCGTAATGTTCTGGAAACGGGCCATCGGCGAGGCGATCGGTGCAGAATAATCGTCCGACACCTTCGGGATTCATGATGAACGGCATCATATCGTCGCCCGGGGGCATATCGACCTTGTAGTCCGGCACATCGAGCCCCGTCCAGCGTGCGCCATCCCACTCGATGATTTTGGACTTTTCATTCCAGGGTTTGCCGGCAGGATCACAGGACGCCCGGTTATAGAGAATCCGCCGATTGGCCGGCCAAGACCAGGCCCAACCCGGCGCGATGCCCATGCCGGTCGGATCCGATGTGTCACGCCGCGCCATCTGATTGCCGGCCTCAGTGAAGGCGCCGCTAAAAATCCAGTTGCCGCAGGCGGTGCTGCCGTCATCCTGTAGCTGGGCGAACCCCGACAACTGCTGGCCGGCCCTCAGCATGAGCGTGCCCGGCTGCCTGGGATCAACCAGATCGGATAGCGCATAGCCGTTGTACTCTCGCGCCAGTTCCTCGGGAGTCGGATCCTCGGGTGTGCGGTAAGGCCAGTGCAGGTTAAGAATAGGGTCAGCGAAGGCACCGCCCTCAGCGGCATAAAGTGCCTTCAGGCGCAGATAGAGTTCAGACATGATCTCGATGTCAGTACGCGCATCGCCAGGCGGTTCCGCGCCCTTCCAGTGCCATTGCAACCAGCGTGAACTGTTAACCAGCGAGCCGTCCTCCTCGGCAAAACAGGTGGTTGGCAGGCGGAAAACCTCCGTCTGAATATCCTCGGGGACAACATCGTTATGGTCGCCGTGATCCTGCCAGAACTCCGACGTGTCGGTCGCCAGCGGATCCATGACCACCATGAATTTGAGCCTGGCAAGGCCGCCTCTGACTTTAGCCTTGTGCGGATAGGACGCGAGTGGATTGAAGCCCTGGCAGATAAAGCCGTTGACCTTGCCATGGGCCATCAAATCGAACAGCCGCATGCTGTCGTAGGGTTTGTCCAGTTTGGGCAACCAGTCATAGCAATAGTCGTTGTCGCGGGTGGCAGCCTTGCCATACCAGGCCTTCATCAGACTGGTATGGAATTTGGGCAGGTTGGACCAATAGCTGAGCTGACCGGGCCGCAGGGGCTTGAGGGTTCGTTTGTCGAGATAGTCGGCGCGGCGGGTCTCATGGTCGCGGGGCAGTGTGATATAGCCGGGCAACATCTCCGTCAACAGACCAAGATCACTCAGCCCCTGAATATTCGAATGCCCGCGCAAGGCGTTGACACCCCCTCCTGACAGGCCGATATTGCCCAGCAAGAGTTGGATCATCGCCATTACCCGAATGTTCTGGACACCGACCGAGTGATGGGTCCAGCCCAAGGCATAAAGGCTGGTCAGGGTCCGGGTGGGAACAGCGGTTGAGGCGATCATTTCGCACACCTTCAAAAACGCATCGACGGGTGTGCCGGTGAGACTGGTCACCAACTCGGGCGTATAGCGATCGACATGGGTCTTCAACAAATTGTATACACAGCGGGGATGCTCCAGTGTGTCGTCAACCCGGGCATAACCCTGTGCGTCCAGTTCATAGGTCCAGCTGCTGCGGTCGTAACGCACTTCGGGATTGTCAGCGTCATAACCGCTAAACAGGCCTTCCTCGA
>JBILXN010000165.1:0-5529 GCA_044378425.1 Methylococcaceae bacterium | reverse complement strand
CTGTCTGCCTTGATGGGATTCTTGTCGGTGGTGGCGACACACCCGGCATGGGCGCTCACTTCCGACTCTCAGCAGCCCATGTATGTCGAATCCGACTCACTCGAATACGACGAAAACAAGGGGCAGACCATCTATATCGGCAATGTGCGAGCGACTCAGGGCAGTCTGGTGATCACCGGCGACAAAATGGTCATCAATCAGGAACCTGATAAGGCTGACCAGATGATCGTATTCGGTAAACCGGCCACTCTCAAACAGACACCCGATGGTGGCAAGCCGGACAACCACGGCATCGGCAACCGGGCCGACTATTTCCCCGAATCGGGCATCCTGATTCTCAATGACCACGCCATGACCTGGGAAGGGCCGGACCCCAAACTCAGCGAACACACGGTCAAAAGCGATCACATCGAATATGACACCAAGAATGCCATTTACAAGGCGGGTTCGACCAAGTCGAGCAGCCGGCGGGTTCATGTCACGATCCTGCCCAAATCAGCCCGTGAGGAATGAACCGTGACCACCCTGACCACTCACAACATCATCAAGCGCTATCACAAGCGCAATGTCGTGGACGGGGTCTCCGTCGAAATCAGGACAGGCGAAATCGTTGGCCTGCTCGGCCCTAATGGTGCTGGCAAAACCACCAGTTTCTACATGATCGTTGGTCTGGTCAGACCCGATCAGGGCGAGATCCACATGGATGATCGCGACATCACCTTCATGCCCATGCACGAACGGGCCCGACTAGGCATAGGCTACCTGCCCCAGGAACCGTCGATTTTCCGCAAGCTGACCGTCGCTGAAAATCTGATGGCGGTACTCGAACTGCGCAAGGAACTCACGCACGGTCAACGCGAACTGATTATCGAGGAGTTGCTCGAAGAATTCAGTGTCGGCCACCTCCGCAACCAGCCTGCCATGGGCCTGTCGGGTGGTGAACGGCGCCGGGTTGAGATTGCCCGGGCGCTCGCCTGCGAACCCCGCTTCATGCTCCTGGATGAACCCTTCGCCGGGGTCGATCCGATTTCGATTATCGACATCCAGAAAATCATTCTGCACCTGCGGGCACGCGGCATCGGCATTCTCATCACCGAGCATAATGTGAGGGAAACGCTTGGCACCTGTGACCGCGCCTACATCCTGGCCGGCGGCCGGGTCATAGCCTCAGGCAGTGCTGACGAAATCGTTCGGAATGCTGAAGTGCGGCAGGTCTATCTCGGCGAAAACTTCTCGATGTAACCCGTTTTATCGGGTGGGCTATACTTGAACCAGGACTTTTGGACAGCGCGGGCCACTGTGGCCGGTAATGGAATAGGACTCAATGAAACAATCTCTGCAACTCCGCCTTGGCCAGCAACTGGCCATGACGCCTCAGCTCCAGCAGGCGATCAAACTGCTGCAACTGTCGAGCCTGGACTTGCAACAGGAAATCCAGCAGGCACTGGACTCCAACATGATGCTGGAAATTACCGATGATGACAGCGCGGCGCTGCCGATGATTCCGGGCGAAAATCTCAGCGAAGCCCTCGTCAGCCAGCCGGAGCCCGAATACCGCGAACTCACTAACATGGACTCTCCCGCTGACATCCCGCAGGAACTGGCATTGGATGCCTCCTGGGAAGAGTTCTATGACAGTCTCCCAGCGGTAGGGCTGAGCGGCGGTTCGGGTGGCGATAGCGATGACTTCATGGTTCAGCGCAGTGCCGCCCAGACCTTGCATGACTCGCTGGTCTGGCAGATGGAACTGACCAATTTCAGCGACCGCGACTACGCGATCGCCACCACCATCATCGACAGCATCGACGATGACGGCTATCTGATGATCCCGCTGGACGATATCCACCTGGGACTGGCATCGCAAATGCAGTCCTTGGAGGCTGACGAGGTGAGGGCCGTGCTGCACCGGATCCAAAACTTCGAACCCCCGGGCGTCGGCGCGACGGATTTGGCCGACTGTCTCGGCATTCAACTCCGTCAGCTGCCGGATGGGACTCGCTGGAAAGCGGAAGCACTGGCTCTGGTCAGCCAGCATCTTGACCTGCTGGCCAAGAAAGATCTGGCCAAACTGAAACGCAGCATGGAACTGGAGGATGAGGCGCTCACGGCGATTGTCGGGCTGATCCGCAGACTGGAACCCAAGCCGGGCAGCAAAATAGCCTCCAGCGAGGCCCAGTACATCACCCCGGACGTCTATGTCGTTCGTCAGGGAGAGCGCTGGACCGTCGCGCTCAATCCAGAAATTGCGCCCAGACTACGGGTGAATCCGCTTTATTCCGGCATGGTCAAGCGGGCCGATACCAGCACCGATAACACCACCATGAGAAACCATCTGCAGGAAGCACGCTGGTTCATCAAAAGCCTGCACAGTCGCAACGAAACGCTCCTGAAGGTCGCCAAAAGCATCATCGAGCGTCAGCAAGCGTTTTTAGATGAGGGTGAAACCGGCATGAAACCGATGGTACTGCGGGATATTGCCGAAGAAGTCGGCATGCATGAATCGACCATTTCGCGGGTGACCACACAGAAATACATTCATACACCCAACGGCATCTTTGAATTCAAATACTTCTTCTCCAGCCACGTCTCCACCCGTGGGGGAGGCGAATGTTCCGCCACTGCCATCAAGGCCTACCTGAAGGAGATCATCAGTGGCGAAGACCCGCGCAAGCCACTCAGCGATGACACCATCGCCAAACAACTGCAAGGCCGGGGCATTAATGTAGCCCGCAGAACCATCGCCAAATACCGAGAGGCTATGTCGATAGCCCCCTCCAGCGAGCGAAAACAGATTTTTTAATAACCATAACAACGGGGTATCCATACCATGCAACTCACCATCACAGGCCATCAAATCGACGTCACTGAAGCGATGAGGAACCACGTCAACGACAAATTCGCCCGACTGACGCGGCACTTTGATCAGGTAATGGACGTTCACGTCGTCCTTGAGGTCGAAAAGCTTGTCCAGAAAGCTGAAGCCACTGTTCATATCAACGGCGCCAACCTGTTCGCGGCAGACACCCAGCCCGATATGTACGCTGCCATTGACGGTCTGGTTGACAAGCTGGATCGTCAGATCATCAAGCACAAGGAAAAACACCTCGGCCACTAGAGAGTCCTCAGGGCCCGGTACCCGGTCGGGGATTAGCCACTACTCTGCGCCGGCCACCCAGGCCGGCGCGGTATAAATTGCCCAACACCCACTCAAGGCCCGCATCAAGGGGAGTTCACGCATGAATTTGATCATCGTCAGCGGCCTTTCAGGCTCAGGCAAGAGCATCGCGCTGGAGACACTCGAAGACTCCGGTTACTACTGTATTGATAATTTGCCGATCGCCCTGTTCGAGCCATTCATCAAGCAGGCTGTGGAAGAGAACCAGCCCACATTCCAGAAAATCGCCATCAGCATTGATGCCCGCGCCCGGGGCGAAAGCCTCGAACATTTCCCCAAGACCCTGGAACTGGCCCGGCAACTGGGCATTAACTGTCAGATTCTCTTTCTCAAGGCTGACCTCGAAACGCTACTCAAGCGCTTCAGTGAAACCCGCCGCAGACACCCGCTGACCGACAACAGTCACGCCCTGACCGAAGCCATCATGCTTGAAGGCACACTGCTGGAACCGATTGTCAGCCGGGCTCACTTGCTGATCGACACCACCCACCTGAATGTCCATCAGCTCCGAGAGGTGATCCGCCAACGCATCGGCGCCAAGCGAGAGCACCGCATGTCACTGTACTGCCTGTCCTTTGGCTATAAACACGGCATTCCCTTCGATGCCGACTTTACCTTCGATGCCCGTTGCCTACCGAATCCACACTGGGAGCCGGCCCTGAGGCCCAAGACCGGCAGGGATCCGGAAGTCCAATCATTCCTGGACGCCATCCCCGAAGTCATCTGCTACCTGGATGACATCACCGCCTTGATGCAGCGATGGGTACCCAAATTTGCTGCTGAAAATCGCAACTACCTGACTATTGCCATCGGCTGTACCGGGGGCCAGCATCGCTCGGTTTACCTGACCGAAGCGCTCGCGTCCCGCCTTCAGTGTGACGACTATGACGTGCTGATCCGGCACCGTGATCTGGGCTGAATGATGCGCCTGCCATTAACCCCACTCCTGCTCGGCCTGCTTGTCGCCCATTTATTCAACCCCCATGCGACAGCGAAACCCAATGCCCGGCCATCGCCCGCCAAAAATAATAGCCAGCCGGCCGATAACACCGAAACCCTGCGCATCGGGTATCTGGGCCAACAGCCCGCCACGCCGCCGGTACAGCCCTTCTTCGATCCGATCATCACCGACGCGGGTATCCAGGGTGCGCGCCTAGGCATCACCGATGACAATACCACCGGCCGGTTTACCCGCCAGAACTTTATCCTGACCGAACGGGTGCTGGCACCCGATCAAGACATCGGCACGGCATTCCGGCAACTGATTGCCGACGGACACCATCACATCCTGGTCAATTTGCCGGCATCGGCTCTCGGCTCGCTGACCCTGCTGGCCGAATCTCAATCCGCGCTGATTTATGACATCGCCAGCCGGGATGATGCCCTCAGAGGCGAAGACTGCCGCGCGAATGTGCTGCATATGCTACCTAACCGCGCTATGCGGGCTGATGCCCTGGCGCAGTATTTGGCTAAAAAACGCTGGAAGAAATGGCTGCTGGTTCGCGGGCCGGACCAAGCCGACGCGCTTTATGCAGAGGCCCTGCGACGCTCGGCCAGAAAATTCGGCAGCAAAATTGTCGCCGACAAGCTTTGGGAGCATCATTTTGATGAACGCCGCACCCCCGAATCAGAAATACCGGTATTCACCCAAGGAGACGACTACGACGTCGTAGTGGTCGCGGATGAGAGCGGCCTGTTTGGCGATTTCCTGCCCTATCGGACCTGGGAGGCCAGACCCGTTGCGGGTACAGCCGGACTGATACCTACAAGCTGGCACCCTACGCTCGAAGCCTGGGGCGCCCTGCAGTTACAAAACCGCTTTCGCGAGCAGACGACACGCTGGATGACTGAGATCGACTATGGCGCATGGCTGGCTGTTCGGGCGATTGGCGAGGCAGCAACCCGCAGCCACAGCGCGCAATTCGATCATGTAAAAGCGTATCTGCTGGGAAAAGACTTTTCACTCGCCGGCTTCAAGGGGGTGCCCTTATCATTCCGCCCATGGGACCATCAACTGCGCCAACCGGTTCTGCTGGCCAGTGACCGATCTCTGGTCGCCACAGCCCCCATCGAAGGCTACCTGCATCCTCAGAACGAACTCGACACACTGGGCTTTGATGCCGCCGAGTCACACTGTCGTTTCTAAACCCTCTGGAATTGCTGGAGTAGGAGTCAACCGACCGAGTAACCCCCATCTTTACTCACGGCGTATTCCCGCCTCTCACAGGTATGGATGATCTCGAAGACCCTCAAGAATACGTCGCCTGACTCCTCCACAACTTTCGCTCATAACCCACAGCAAACGCCCGCAAACGGTATGAATGCGGCCTTGAATCCAGACGCCATCACCCACG
>JBILXN010000028.1:0-18210 GCA_044378425.1 Methylococcaceae bacterium | reverse complement strand
GCGCACTTACCACCAGCGCAGCAGTATTCCGGTCTTAGTGGTGGCTGATCTATCAGCATCCATGAGCTACGTGGGGGTGAGTTGCAAGCGGCAGTTACTGGCCGATTTTGCTTCAGCGGTAGCCTACTCGGTGGAGTACCACGGTGATCGGTTTGGCTTTATTGGCTGCGAGAGTCGCATTCGGGATGACGTGGGGCTGCCGCTACGATTTCATGGTAATGCCGCCGCCCTGCTGCATGATAAATTGCTAAACATTAGGGTGGATGGCGGTAGCCATGCCGGCTTGATGCAGGTTGCCCCGCATCTTGGGCGCCAACGCTGCCTTATTTTTCTGGTATCGGATTTTCACTACCCGCTGACGGATCTTGACGCCATTCTGTGTGGCCTCGTAAGGCACGATGTCGTGCCGGTAGTCCTTTGGGATAGCGCTGAGTCAGAGATTCTTCCGAAATGGGGCCTGGTTCTGGTGGAGGACCCCGAGACAGGACAGCGGAGAAGGCTTTTGATGCGGCCTTGGTTGCGGTCGCAGTTCAGCGAACATTTCTCAGATCGGCGTCAGCAGTTGGTGCAACACTGTCGGCGTTGGGGCCGGTCGCCCTTCTTTATTCAGGACCGGTTTGATGCTGATGCCTTGACCGATTATTTTCTTTCCTCATTATAAAAGCGGCAAAAAGCGTGGGCTCTTTGCCGCTTTCTTTTCCCGACTTGGACGTCCGGGTTACATGGATTTTTCAGCTGCTTTCAGGTGGGTTGCTGCTGACTCAGCGGCTTGGCCGGCGATATCTGCATGCCCCATCTTGCCGTGCTCAATCGCTTCATTGAGATTCTTGATGCCCGCCTCAACGTGAGGATTCGCCTTTTCTTTTTCTGCGGCCTCAGCATGGGTTTTGGCTGCGGTTGCGTGCTCGACAACGCCTGCAGCGTCGCCTTTCTTGCCACTTTCGGCAGCAGCGGTGGCGTGTGTCAGTGCTTCCGCCTTGTGGTCTTCAGCCGCAGTTACGGAACTGATGCTGACTATGGCGGCAAGGAATCCAGCTCCGAGTGACAATAGGGTTTTGTTGTTCATGTCGTTCTCCTTATTACTATTAGTTCAATGGTCGGTAGACCTGCACGTTAGACGTGACTAGTGACTTGTTGTGCCAAAGTTTCACCCCCGTGCACAAGTTATGACTATCCATTTGATCGAATGTTGCGTCCCCAGAATAAAACTATCGCCCCAGTACCACGATCCGTAGCATCGCTAGCACTCCCTTAATTTTGCGAAGGAATCCAGGTTCCGGGTTGATCAATTCAACGCCAGGCAAGGCCTGACCTTTGGCAAGTTTGCTGAGTTTCAGTTTGACTGGCGGCTCCAACTTGTCATCAGCAGCCAGCTCCATGAAGAGCGCCTTTACATTACCAAGGTCAAAAAAATCCTTCTGCCAGGACCATTGATAGTTGCCACCATAGCGAAACCAGGAGCCACCCAAGCCTGAAACTTCATACTCACTGCCATCATCGCGGGTCACCGGCGCGACCTGCCGCCAGATGCCGATCACCTCGCCCTGTTTCTCGTCGATGATGATCCTGTCATAGGGGTAGCGCCATTTCTCGAAACCCTCCATGTGGGCGCCGAGAGCCCAGTCCTTGATCTGCTGGCGGCCACGGGCAACAAATTCCCGGTTAGGCCCCATGTTCCAGCTATATTCAGCGTCCTCGGTATACATGTTTCCGAGTCGGTTAACCCATTCGCCAGCGCGTTCAGATTCGCGGTTGGCCTGCAGCCAGCGCTCAACCATTGCTTCAAGTTCGTGACGTGGATATGCGGGCATTGTGTGTTCCTGCTGCAAGACCTGACAAAGCCGGCATCTTACACCAGCCGCCTGTCGCATGGGTTGGCGGCGCTTATGTGCTAGCGCCAAGTTGTCAGACCTTCTGGCTTGGGGCTGGTTGGTCCAGAGTGCAGTGAATGCGGGGCATGCGTTATCATCAGGGGCCGGCGATCGGGTCGAAGGTCCGCCCGCCGCGATCAGTTGCCGTCGCCCTCATATTTAGTTCGGAGTCCCATGCACAGCGAAACGCCCCAGCCCGTGAGTCAGCAGCAGTCCCCGCCGCGATTACCCGGCGCACTTCCTCTTGTCGGGCATATTCTTGATTTTGGCAAGAATCCGCATGACTTCATGATGCGGCTCCGAGCGCGCTATGGCGATGTTGCCGAGTTCAAGATGTTCCACCAGGACATGGTTCTGCTGACCGGGGCAAAGGCCAGCGAAGCTTTTTACAGGGCATCCGATGAGGCTCTGGATCAGGGGGCAGCCTACAAAATCATGACGCCTATTTTTGGTCATGGTGTGGTTTTTGATGCGCCTATCAAGAAAAAGAACCAGCAACTTCAGATGCTAATGCCGGCCTTGCGCGATAAGCCGATGAGAACCTATTCCGACATTATCGTCGAGGAGGTCGAGAGTCTTATTGCAGACTGGGCTAATGCCGGTGAAATTGACCTGCTGGCCTTCACCAAGGAACTGACGATCTATACCTCCAGCCATTGTTTGCTAGGCCCCGAGTTTCGCCATGAACTGAACAAGGAGTTCGCTGAGATTTACCATGATCTTGAGCAGGGCATTAAGCCCATCGCCTATGTTTTCCCCAACCTGCCGTTACCGGTTTTTCGGCGCAGGGACAAGGCCAGGGCGCGTCTCCAAGGACTGGTTACCGAAATCATGACGCGGCGGGCTGCCGCGCGCACTGAGAGTCAGAATGTTTTCCAAACCCTGATTGATGCCGAGTATGAGGACGGCAGCAAGCTAACGCCACATGAGATCACCGGCATGCTGGTGGCAACGATTTTTGCCGGCCACCATACCAGTTCCGGCACTACGGCATGGGTTTTGATTGAGCTTCTGCGTCACCCTGAACACATGCGTGCAGTAGTAGAAGAGATTGATGGGCTATTTGGCGTCGATGGAGTGGTCACATTTGAGTCCCTGCGGCAGGTACCCAAGCTCGAAAACGTCCTCAAGGAAGTGTTACGGCTGCATCCGCCACTGATTATCCTCATGCGCAAGGTGCTCATAGACTTTGAAATTGGGGACTACAGTATTAAAGCAGGCAAGTTCGTCTGTGCAGCTCCAGCGGTTTCGCACCGGATTCCTGAACTCTTTCCGAACCCTGAACAGTTTGACCCGAACCGTTACCTGCCAGACCGGGCTGAGGACAAGAACTTGTATGGTTGGCAGGCTTTTGGCGGCGGGCGCCACAAATGCTCGGGCAATGCCTTCGCGCTGTTTCAGATCAAGGCAATTTTCTGCATCCTGCTTCGCCGATACGAATTCGAACTGGTTGGCCCAGCCGAAGAGTATTGCGACGACTACACCAAGATGGTGGTGGAACCCCGTTCGCCATGCCGGGTTCGCTATAAAAAACGCGAACAGTTGTCATCTGAATCCGAGTCATGCACATCAACATCAGCTTCGAGTGCGTCAGTGGCGGCCAGACACTTCCGAGTCGAAGTGGATATGGATTTGTGTAAAGGCCATGCCAGCTGTATGGCTGAGGCTCCCGAGGTATTTCACGTAGATGAGAACGGTCGTCTGACTCTACTGAACGAGCAGCCGGAAGATGCGTTTCGGGAAAAAGTGCTGGCGGCTGCGAAATACTGCCCGACGCAGGCCATCAAGGTTTCGCGGGAAATCTGACACCCAGAAAAAAGGCCCGGGTAGGTGAATTACTCGCGCCTTAATCTGAACGCCGGTGCCGACTTGCGACGGGATCGCGGCTATTTGGCTAGTGCGTATTGTTCCTTTAGCCAGTGTCGGAAGGCTGTCTGCGGGATGCTAAGACTCTTGAACGCCAGTTTTGAAAGGGATAGCAGCCAAGATCCGAGAGAGCCCTCACGGATTTCGCCCGGGATCATCCAAAAGGCCTGCATCACGACGGCGGCAAACTGGGCTCCCATGGAGACTATGCTGCTATCAAGAGTAGAGAGCAGGGCCAGTGAATGCGCTCTTCCCTTGGGGTTGTTACGCCAGTAGGCAAAGATGCACTCGTTGAGTAGACGAGCTTCTGCGGTATGCGATAGGAACGCCTCGCGCAGCTCTTCAGATAATGTTCGGCGTGTGAGCTGAACCCGGCCACAGGCTATGGCGTACTGCCTCAACGCCTTCTGCACGTTGAATTCGTTGGCAATCAGCGTATCACGCAGGGTGAGGGCATCCTTGACTGCGGTGGTGATGCCGGACGCTGTGAGTGGATGACAACACCCGCGAGCATCCCCTAGCAATGCGATGTTAGCCTTTACACTACTTTGTGGGACGATCCTGTAGTTGGCGGCTGCCAGGGGCTTCTCTTTATCCATCACCTTTTCGATGTCGTCCCTGAATGGGGTAGGGAAGAAGCGTAAATGTTCACGGATTGATTCCTTGGGGTCATCTCCCCTCAGAATTTCGAACATGACTCGTGCACGCCCTGACGTTACGCTGTAAGCGTATGAGATGCCTACGGGATTGAGGAAGATATTGCCATAACCGGGATTAGGCAAATGGGTATCGTCAACTTCCACCCCCATCATGCCAGAGTAACGATGAGTTTCATGCGGAATGCCAGTAAGTTTTCTGACCTGTGACATCGGGCCATCGGCACCAATGATCAATTGGGCATTGACCCGGGTATCGCCGGATTCGGAGCTTACAATGGCCGCAAAAGCATTTTTTCCGTCGACCTCTTCTATCCGGGTGACTCGCCCCCCCATCCACACTTCAACTCCGTCAAACTGCCTGACCTTGGCCAGCATGTGATCGGTAAGTGTCTGATGCTCTATTGCCATCCCGCCGTGGTTCAGTCCTTCAACCTCACTATAGGGGAGGCAGACAGATTCGGTGCTTTGCGTAGCCTGATCGGCCGCATAGGGGTATATCGCGAAGCCCCGGATTTCCGAACCAATTTCGGCGTCGTCATCAAGTAGTCCCAGTTGACGCAGACCGTCAATCCCAGGTGGGTGTATCAGTTCACCCGCGAGGCGGCGACCCTGGGAGGTCTTGGGTTCAATAATCAGGATTTTTAGGCCAAGAGGAGCGAGTGCCGCTGCCGCCGCCGCGCCGGCTACACCGCCACCCGCGATAAGGACATCGACATCCCTATGACTCATCGCATTTGCATTCATCATCAGGTCGTAATACCTATCTCGTGTCTGAAGATTGCGGTGAAGATCCGAAGGTTTCACCCTGAAATGTAGAAAGTCCTTGTTAAGGTGCCATTAACGTGCAACTGGCACGCTGATTGGGGATTGCGTCGCACCACTTTATGATGCCGTACCGTGCTTATTGTTTGATTGTGGCATCTAGGCAACATCAAGCCTCAATGTTGCGGTAAGTATAACGCGCCAGCGCCCATACAGGGAAGTATGTGTGATATAGACGGTAATCGAGCATGGCAGCGCCGAAAAACACACCATTCACCGATTGTCGACGCCAGCCCCCCCCAGTTTCTTGGTTGCGTAAAAGCCACTGAATGCCCCGCACAATTGCGGTGTCGCTGGCGGGAACAAGGTCGAGCAAGGTGAGCAGGGCCCAGCTGGTCATTACTGCCTGACTGTCCTGATGCTCGATATAGCGATCCTCAAGACAGCTTGTATAGTGTTCACCCCAGCCGCCGTCTGCCCGTTGCTTGGTTTTAAGCCACATGGCAGCCCTGGTCAGTGCAGGGTCCTCAGCGGGAATGCCTGCCATACGCAACGCCTTGGTCACATGGAAAATCGCGTAGGTGTAATTGATGCCCCAGAATCCCTGGTACGAACCGTCTGCCAGCTGTTTGGATCGTAGCAGCTTGATTGCTTCAGCGATGGCCCGATCAATCTGTCCGTCTGCAAGGTCAGGATAATGCTTGCGATAGTGACAGAGTGCAGCGACCGATGATGCGGTACATTCGATATAAGATAGTTCGGTCATGCACTGACCAAACATTTCCGAGGGGTTAATCAGTTCTAATAGTTTCCCGGCACGACGGCGTTCGTAAGTACCAAATCCGCCGTCGGTGTTCTGGCGCGACAGGATGAACTCGGCAGCCTGCCGGAGCCGAGTATCACTGAGTCTGGGCAGTGCGGTGAAGGCGGGGTGTTCATAGACGGTCAGCAGGCCGGTCAGTGCCTCCGCAGTGCAATCGCTGACGGGCCAACGGTGTTCACCATCGGAAAAGCACCAACCGCCGAGTGCTGGGTCACGCCAGCCCCAGTCGGAGCCTGGTAGTTCCTCGACCATTTGTGCGCCGTCGAGAAAATTCTGGGCGCGGGCGGCTGCAGCGACGATGATGGGAGAGGGCTCGGGTAACTCGGTAAGCGCCTGTAGCACGAAGCCGGTGTCCCAGGTGTTGGAACGGGCGCCAACATAGCGCAAACCCTCCGCCTTATCCTCCCAGCGCCAGGCCTCCACCCCCTCAAGACTGGGTGCAAGGTCAGGGTGGTGGGGGTCGTTGATGAAAATCGCCAGCGTATTGAGCAGCCCATTGACCGGAGAAATGCCCTGGTAGCGGGTAGTGCGCTGTTCGTAAAGAATGCGTTCAAAGCAGACCTTGAGTGCCTTTTGTCGCAGACGCCCACCATGCCAGCGCTCGAATATGGCCAGAAGGTCGTAGATGCGGCGGAGCAGGGGAGTGATCGGCACATAGACATCAGACGGCGCCAGACGGTGACGCAAGACAGTAAAGTCGATCTCGCCATACGGTTTGTCATAGAGTTCGCGGCGCAGATCATCCCGCACATTCGCAGGCAGGCTGGCGACAAACCGATTACCGCCGATAAAGGCAATAGCAAGATAGATCAGACGGGTGTGGCAATAAAACCGGCTGGGGTGAAACGGAAGCCATTTGGGCAGCAGGAACAGTTCCGGCGGAATCGCGTTAAGACCCCGGTAATCGTACAGGCCAATGATGGCCAGCCAGAATTTCCCCCAGGTCGGAATGCCCTCTACCCCGCCAGGCTGACTCCTGAACCACGTACGCGCCTGCCTCAGCATAGGCGTATCCGGCGGTAATCCCAGCAACCTCAAGGCTACGTAGGCCAGTGTCGTGAAAAACACATAACCCGGAGATTCGGGGTGCATGCCCCAAGCCCCGTCCGCCGCCTGTGTGATCTCAAAATGTCGGATGATCTGGCGCTGTTCCGCCTCATCGTAAGGCTTACCGACGATAGTGCGGACGATGACGGCCTGTGCCAGAATCATCGTGCACCAAACCATCTCGCCCTCCCAATCCCCGCCTGGCTTCTGCAGGCCGAGCAGGTACGAGTAAGCCTTGTCGCGGGCTGCTGACAGGGTTGCAGCGTCGGGAGCGGTCTGCGCTGTAGGGGTGGTCATGCGTGTGAATACTTTTGAAATAGAGCTCAGCTACCGGCTTCGCCCAGTGATTTGCTCAAGTCGTTAAATTCCTTTTGCCAGGGCACCTTGTTGTAACCCCAGTGGCCGGCTTCGAGTAGTTTTTGCCCCTCGGCCCACTCGGCTCTGGCTTGAGTGGTGGCTGACTGTTCCTCAAGCGCCCATAAGGATTCGGCATAGAAAAGGTGATTGAGCGGGTGTCCGGGGTATTTCTCGACAGCCTGTTTCAGGTACTCCAGTGCCTTGTCTCCATCACCGATTCCACCCGGCCAGGGTGGCGCCCTGAGATAGAGCATCCCGATCAGGCGCAATGGCCCGCCCTGGTCAATGCCAGGATCCAGACTGACGGCCTTTTGCATTTCCGTCTCCAGTCGAGGCAGGCTATCGGCTGCTTCCAGCGGATGTTCACGGACTGCAAGTCCAAGATTGGCGGCCAGATAATAGTGAACCTCACCCTCTTGGCTATTTTTCTGTGCCAGTGCCTGTTCAGCCAGACGAACACCCTCCCGGGCCAGAGCTTCTCGCTGTTGCTGGACGGTATTGCGTTCAGCCAGATGCAGCGCAATTCGGCTGCCTGTTGCCGAGCGCAGTAGGGTCGGGTCATGGCTTTCACGCACCGCTTGCAGGCCACATTGAAGATCATGGGTCGAACTGTCTGCATTCAGTACTTCAAGGCTTGTTCTTGACGATGCTGGACAAGCTGACAGTCCGGCAAAGTGAATCGCACCATCAGGCAAACTGGCACATCCGGCCAGAACAGAGAGACCTAGTGCAGTAAGTTGTCGTCTGATACTCAAGACCATTTCCTCTATTGCCAGAGCGCGATCATCGGTGCGAAAACCGCCGGGTTGACGGCGGTAAATGCCTCAACCCCGAACAGGTCGCACAACTTCTTACCCTCGGTGTCAGTGCACATGCCGGACAATGCCTTGGCGAAGCGGCTGCGATCACCGGCACTGCTGCTCGTCTCATCAGCGACCAGCCCCATGAGTGGAATTTCGGCAGACGTGAAGACAGCTTCCAGCGGGGTTTTTAACGGCAAGGATGCCAGCGCTGCGAATTGCTGACCGTTCAGAATTACGGCATCCAGTTCGCCCTTGTCGAGCGCGCGCAAGGCACGAATGGCTTGACGACCCGGTTTCAGATTGAAAAATGTTCGAGGATCAATCCGACCGGCGAAAACGATTTTGCTCATGAATTCAGGTTCTTCGAATACGGTGCCACCGACAGATTTGCCTTTGAGGGCATCCAAACTGGCAGTACTACCCTTACGCACCATCACGTGATAACGCTCGGAGCTTGCCCCGCGCATGCGCGGCTGGACCACGGGAATCAAATGATGGGCCTGCCGCTGTTCAAGAAACAAACCGAGGGACGTGATGGCGAAAGAGGGCTTCTTGCTGGAAAGCAGTCTCCGGCATTCATCGACATCCGCTGTGAAAAAGCTGTTAAAGCGCTGAGGTTCCCACTCGCCCACGCGCTCAACAACCCGCAGCATGGCGTTCATAGCGGCATTGGCTTCTGTTTCGCTGACGGGGCCGCCTGGGTAACAGACCACGACCGGCGAGGGATCCGCGGCTTGCGTCGGGCAGAACGGGTTTAACAGCAATGCCGCAGCGTACGGAATCAGGCTGGAGAATTTTATTTTCACGATTTCCTCGATGAATCAATAAGTTGTCCAATCGCTGGGGCGACCAGCAGCGTGGCTGCGAGGCAGCATATAAGGCCGATAGTGATATCTACGCCCAGACTGGAGACACCCCGGTAGCTGGCCAGAGTAATGGCACCCAGCCCGGCCAGTTCGGTCCCCGCCGCCAGTGCGATCACCTTGCCGGCGTTCAGCGTGATCGCGAGAGGGCTGGCGCCCCGCAGTTCGCGCCAGCGATGGCTGTACCAGACGCCATAATCCACCGCCAGCGCGATGACCAGGGGCAGAGCGATGATATTGGCGTAATTGTAACGTAGCCCTCCTACCGCCATCAGTCCGAGCATCCAGCCGCCGCCAATCAGCAAGGGCAGGGACGCGAGGACGAAGCCGCGCACACTGCGAAGGGCCACAATCAGCCAGACCAGGCAGGCACAGACCGCGAGCGTGGTCCCCTCAGTGAAACTCTTCACCACGGCCTTGGAAAATACCTGATGGGTGGTCGGAAATCCGGTGGCCAGTGGCGACACCCGATACACATCACTCAGCAGACGATCAAGATTGTCCGGGTTGTAAACGCTTTGGGCAGGGAAGGCATACACGGCCACCGTCCCGTCAGCGGAGAAGAAGCGGTCGCGCAAGGTTGCCGGCAAATCCAAAGGCGTGAGAGGCGTTGCCATGCGCCAGCCGGTGACGATATTCAGCCCCTCCCCCGCAGCCTTGAGCAGTGCCTGGTAAAAGCCTTCAGTGCGGAGGCGGGCTGTTTCGGGGTCTGCCTTCAGGTGTTGCTGCAGGATGTCAATCTGCGTCAGCGCTGTCTCAAGTTCCGTCACCAGGCTTGTCTGTCCGGCTGAAAAAGCCTGTTCCTGACCGTCTTCCACCCTGCTCCGCGCCTGCATCAGAATTGTGTTCAGCTGATCAAAATGGGCCCTGCTGACGCCATTCTGACCCAGCATTGCAATGTGCTTGGCAAAACGGTCATGACGGGCGTTTTCCCCGATGCGGCGGGCGGTCGAAAGCCGTTCATCGGCATCCACCGGGAACAGGTTGGTGATGGACTGAACCTTGGCGATTGTCTGCAACTGGCTCGCATCCTGGCTGATACGGCGGGCTTCGGCCAGGTCCTTGGCGGTGAAGATAACCACTTCAGACTGGTAATCGGTTTCGGTCACCATACGCCGCTGATACTGAGCCGCTTTGGAATTCACCGGCAGCAGCGACAGTACGTCGTAGTCAAAAGGTATGCTCAGGCCACGCACGATCCCAAGACCTGCTCCAGCAAAAGCCAGAAGCACGACGATCAGAGCGACTGGTTTTGGGAATGCGCCCCGGCTATGTGAGGACTCGGCGGGCTTAGGCGCCACGGGAGCCGTTCTGAGTCTGGGTGGAAAGAGAGCATAAATGGCCGGTTGAACAACCCAGGTGCTAACCAGAATCAGCAGCACTCCGCCCGCAGCGACCAGCCCCAGCTCGGCAAAACCGGGAAAATCAACGGTCGCCAGCGCCCCGAAGATCACCAACGAGGCGCCACCGGCAGTCAGCAGGGCAGGGAAAGATGAACCCATGCCTTCGGCTATGGCGTCGATCAGCGGCTTGCCGGTGCGGCGCTCCTCGGCGATGCGGGACGAAGTAAAGATCCCGTAGTCAGCACCCAGCCCGAACAGAATGGCAAGGAAACTGGAGGTGATGATCGTCAGATGGCCCACCGTACCCAGCGCAAGCGCCAGACTCCATAGCGCGCCCAGCCCCATGGGAACAAAGATGGCAACAGCCCAGCGAATGCTCCGTACCACCAGAAGTATCAGCGCGGCAATCAGCCCGCCCGCAGTCCAGATCACCAGCCGGATATCGCTGTCGATATCGACATATTCTTCGTACTCGATCGCCGGCAGGCCGGTCAGGCCGATCACCGGCGTGGGCCGTCCGGCGGTCCTGTATTCGGCAGCAAGGGCCTCGGCCACGGCTCTCACCCGGGTATTGAAAGGCGCCAGAACTTCAAAATCACCAGAATGGTTGCGGGCGTGGACGAAGCTGATCAGCATCTGGCCATTGCGTGAGGCAAAGTAGCCACTGCCCAACTCCCCAGCACCGACCGCTGCCGACAGTGCCGGCCAGCCAAGTCCCCTGGGTGCCGCAGGTGCTTCCATCCAGCGTGACCATTCGGCCAGCAGGGCATTGCCGGCCTTAATGCCATCAGTCACGGTACGAATATCGGCATTTGCCATGGAAGGTGGCGCGGCCATGACCGTCTGGACCTGCGTCAAAGCCTCGGTCAGGGTCAGCAGTTTGCCGTTTGCTGCCGGATCAAACAGCGACGACAACGAGTCCAGTTGGGCCGTTGGGATCAGTAAATAAGCGTGCTGGAGGAAAAAAGCAGGATCAAGACGCTCGGTAACCTGGGCGATTTCCGGTTCCCGCCGCAGGCGCACAGCGAGTTCGGTTGCAAAAGACTCAAGCTCGGCGCGCGGAGCCCCCTCGATAACCACCATCAGGTCAGAGGCAGCACCGAATTTTTCAAGAAAACTGTTCAGTCGTTGGGCGACCTCGGTATCTTGCGGCAGCAGGGCCTGCCGCGAAGTGTGCACGGGAAGTTGAACTGCTGCGTAGCTTGCAAGCACAGACAGCAAAGCCGCAAGGCTGAGGACATACCAGGGATGCAGGGCGCAGCGGCGGGCTAGGGCAGCAATCAGGCGCGGGATGGACATTCAGGCGTGCTTCCAGGGTGATGCAGAGCCGATGCGGCTCAAGGGCGGGTTGGGTGCGGAGTCGAAGCCGCAAACGGTCACATCGAGTGACTCGAACCGAGTCTTGGGTCTTATGTTGCCTATCGGGGGGGTAAGCGTCAATCTTGACACGGGCCGAATCCGGCATCTCCGTTGCCTGACGGGTCGCTTCTGCTCAGGCTGATGTCAGGACGGAACCCCGCAAGCAGGGTGTGCTCTAAAACGACTTGTACCGACCTGTATCAAGACGTTAACCATCAGAGGTGGCCCCGTGAACATCATACCCATCAATGGCAAGGCCCTGGTCTGGGGAATCGCGACATTCTGTACCTTATATACCCTGCATGTCGTGGTCTTACCTTGGCTGATAGGTAGTCAGGCTGCCGGCAGCGAAAACCGCGAACTGCTGTACGGAATCAGCCAATTCATGGGGCTCGCTACCTGTCTGGGAGCGGGCTATGTCGCTGCGCACAAGTCTGGCCACCATGGCTTCGTCCACGGCGGCATCGTGGGCGCGGTCAGTACGGTCATCACCGCTCTGGCGGCCATGGTCTGGGCGATCATCACCGAGGCTAAATTTTTCGGCTTGGAAACGCTCCCGTTCTGGATGGTGATCAACGGGTTCCTGGGCGCTTTCGCCGGGCTTCTACGCACCAATATGGTCGAGGATGACAGCCAGCATTGAAGACATTCTAGTGCTGTTTGAAAGCGCGGCGGTCAGTCCGCTCAAAAGGTTGGAGCCGGGGCGGGGACTTGGCCTTTGCACATCACCCGGACGGTTTGGGTTTGTGCGGTCCGACGATTTCACTCTTCGGGTCGTCAACCTGAAACCTTCTTCACCCCGTGGCCGTTGCACTCTTCCCAATGGCTTCCAAAAACCCATCACCGAGCGCTTATATCAGGCGTCATATACCAACTCAGGACGCAGCCCTTTTTGTCTACGAAATAGCTGAGCAAAAGCCCTCTCGGCATCTAAACAAGAAAAAGCCCGACAAGAACAGGTCGTGTCGGGCCTTTGTTGGCGTTATATGGTCTGGTACCTGCTAGAACGGTATGTCGTCATCAAAATCGCTGTCCATCCCGCCGCTGCTGGGTGGATAGGCTGAGCCTGATGACGGTTGCTGACTCTCGTAGTTCTGCGGGGCTGCACCATAACCGCCGCCGTTGCCTTGACGTGGGCCGCTGGACTCGCCGCCGGCACGGTCAAGCATCTGCATCTCATTGGCGACGATTTCTGTCGTGTAACGGTCCTGACCGTTCTTGTCCTGCCACTTTCGGGTTTGCAGACGGCCTTCGAGGTAGAGTTTGCTCCCTTTCTTGAGGTAATCCCGGGCGATTTCAGCTGTACGCCCGAACATCACAACGCGATGCCACTCGGTCCTTTCCTGCAAGTTCCCTTGCTGGTCCTTCCAGGCTTCGCCAGTGGCGATATTGAGATTGGCGACGACGCTACCGTTGGGTGACTGTCTGATTTCCGGGTCGGCGCCGAGATTGCCGACCAGTATGACTTTGTTGACGCCGCGTGAGGCCATTGTATTTCTCCTGTGTAGTCCGAAGCGGATGCTTCCCGAATTCCAGGCGCTATTGTACTTCAACCCGGCGAAAGCCGGAGGGGCGGGCGGTTGCAGCGATTACCCTAGGCTAGCGGGTGTTTTGCCACCAGATGGCGTCATTGACGCTTTTGGGTACAGGTTTGCACTTACCTGTCAGGTAATCAGTGCCATAGGGGCAGTCTGATGAGAGGGGTGCTTTTTTTTCCGGTTTTGCAGGGGCGTTGAGTTGAGTGTAAGTAGCCCCACATGCGCTGGTCAATGCGATAACCCCGGCCAATATTGCCGTCCGAATCAGGAGTGTATTCATGGCGATGACACGATGTGCTTGGTGCTTCATGAAGACGCGGGCCGATGCTAAGTCCGGCCCGCGGCAGGGAAGCGATTACCCTTGCAGATGTTTCAGAACTTCATCCAGCATTTTTTTGGCATCGCCGAATAGCATACGGTTGTTCTCTTTGT
Source organism: Methylococcaceae bacterium (assembly GCA_044378425.1). Taxonomy (GTDB): domain Bacteria; phylum Pseudomonadota; class Gammaproteobacteria; order Methylococcales; family Methylococcaceae; genus UBA6136. The sequence continues at coordinate 4,487 of JBILXN010000028.1, read as the reverse complement.
AGAACAGTGGATTATCGACGCCAGCATAGCCAGATGCCATCGAACGCTTCATGACAATCGTGGTCTTGGCTTTCCAGACCTCCAGTACCGGCATGCCGGCGATGGGGCTATTGGGATCTTCCTGAGCGCCGGGATTTACAATGTCGTTGGCACCGATCACCATCACGACGTCAGTTTCTGGGAAATCTTCGTTGATTTCGTCCATTTCCAGCACAATGTCATAGGGTACGCGCGCTTCAGCCAGTAGCACGTTCATGTGGCCCGGCATGCGACCCGCGACAGGATGGATGGCAAAACGCACCTCGGTGCCTTTCTCGCGCAGCAATTTGGTGATTTCCTGAACCGTGTGCTGAGCCTGGGCGACGGCCATGCCATAACCGGGAACCAGCACAACACTGCCGGCATTGCGGAGCAGCTCTGCCGTTTCCTCCGAGCCTATCGGCGTGACCTCGCCTTCGGGTACTGCGCCAGCCGCCGGAGTGGTGCCGCCGCTGGTGCCAAATCCCCCGGCAATGACTGAGAAGAAGTTTCGGTTCATCGCCCGGCACATGATGTAAGACAGAATCGCCCCTGAAGAACCCACCAGCGCGCCCGTCACGATCAGCAAGTCATTACTGAGCATGAAGCCGGTCGCGGAGGCCGCCCAGCCTGAGTAGCTGTTGAGCATGGACACTACCACCGGCATGTCAGCGCCGCCGATGGCCATTACCATATGGATGCCAAACAGCAGGGCGATGACGGTCATGACATAGAGCGGTATCAGCCCCTCGTGACCCGCCAGGCCCAAGAACCAGTGACCCACCACCACTGACCCGATCAAAAGAGCCAGGTTGATCAGATGCCGACCCGGCAACATGAACGGTTTACCCGTGATCTTCCCGGATAATTTGCCAAAGGCAATGACCGATCCGGAGAAGGTCACTGCACCGATCAGAATGCCGATGTAGATTTCCACCTCATGGATGGTTTTTTCGACGCCCGTCAGTTCTGCAGCGGGATCCAGGTAGTTGGCATAGCCGACCAGAACCGCCGCCAGGCCGACCATGCTGTGCATGAGCGCAACCAGTTCCGGCATTTCGGTCATTTTCACTTTCTTCGCGGCAAACACACCCAGGCTGCCACCGGTCAGCATGGCCAGTATCAGCGGCACATAACCCGCACCACTCACCTTGGGGCCGGCCACCGTCGCCAGAATGGCGATGAGCATGCCGAGGATCCCGTAAAAATTACCCTTTCGAGCCGTTTCCGGGTTGGATAGGCCGCCCAGACTCAAGATAAAGAGTATGGTCGCGGCGATATATGAAACAGTTACCAGTCCTTCAGAAAACATCTTGTTATTCTCCGCTGCTTATTTCCTGAACATGCTCAGCATGCGCTGGGTGACCCAGAAGCCGCCGGCCATGTTGATAGAGGTGAGTACCAGTGCAATGGCGGCCAGGAGGGTGATCTCCGGTGAGGATATCTGGACCAGGGCGCCGATGGCGATAATGCTGGAGATGGCGTTTGTGACGCTCATCAGCGGAGTATGCAGGGCAGGGGTAACATTCCAGATCACCATGTAGCCGACGAAGCAGGCCAGCACGAATACGGTGAAATGCTCCATGAAAGCTGCCGGCGCATTGGCACCCACCCACCAGAACAGAAGGCCCACCAAGGCAATTTTAAGGGTCGCGCTGGCCCAGGCCGGCAATAGTGGTGGCTTTTCCTCCTTCTTGACGGCGACCGGTGTGGCGGCAGTCGGCTTGGGTGCCGCAGATACTGCAATCGGGGGCGGCGGCCAGGTGATGCTGCCGTCCTTGATCACCGTCGCGCCACGGATCATTTCGTCATCCATGTTGACGGTGATAGTGCCGTCTTTCTCTTTGCAGAGTTCCTCCAGTAAGCGCAGCAGATTGGTTGAATAAAGGGTCGAGGACTGCCGGGCCAGACGGCTGGGCAGGTCGGTATAACCGATGATGGTAACGCCTTGCCGAACCACAACCTGGCCGGGTTCGGTCAGTTCGCAGTTGCCGCCTTGCTCTGCTGCAAGATCGACGATCACGCTACCGGGCTTCATGGAGGCAACCATATCGGCAGTGATCAGGCGAGGTGCTGGTTTACCGGGTATCAGGGCGGTAGTGATGATGATGTCAACATCCTTGGCCTGACTGGCATACAACGCCCGCTGGGCCTTCTGGTAGCCCTCACTCATCAGCTTGGCGTAACCGCCGGCGGTAGAACCTTCCTCCTGATAGTCCACCTCGACAAACTCAGCACCCATGGATTTGACCTGGTCCTTGACCTCGGGGCGGGTATCGGAGGCTCTGACGATGGCACCCAGGCCGTTGGCCGCGCCGATGGCGGCAAGACCTGCCACCCCAACGCCGATAATGAAGACCTTGGCAGGGGGCACCTTACCCGCGGCGGTGATCTGCCCGGTGAAGAATCGACCAAATTCATGTGCCGCCTCAATCACGGCGCGGTAACCGGCGATATTGGCCATGGAGCTGAGCGCATCAAGCTTCTGGGCGCGGGAGATGCGGGGTACGCTGTCCATCGCAATGACTGTCGCTTTCTTGGCCGCCAACTGTTCCATCAGAACCGGATTCTGGGCGGGCCAGATAAAGCTGATCAGGCTGCTGCCCTCGCGCAGGCTGGCGACCTCATTGATGTCCTGTTCCGGGTGTGACTCGGGGCCGCGTACCTTGAGTACGATGTCGGAATCCGACCACACGTTCGCGCGATCGGCAATCTCGCAGCCGACTGCCTGGTAAGCCTCATCGGTGAAATTTGAACCGATACCTGCGCCGCTTTCAACAGTGACAGAAAAACCCAGTTTGATGAGTTTCTCAGCCACCTCCGGCACGGTGGCGACACGCTTCTCTCCCGCGTGCACTTCTTTAGGGACACCAATTCGCATAAAAGCTTCTCCTCGTTATAATTCGTGGCGCCTATCCAGTGGTGGGCGTTTTTTTAACTTAATTAATGACGGGTGGTGGGGATGATCTACCCCGCGGTAATTCAACACCGACGCAGGTTCAGCGATCCGGATTGCCGGCCCTGTCCATCGTCTCGGCTCTATGTAAAGTAATTAACCTACCCGGTCAACATTTTCCTTACCGCCCCGAAGCACGCTGCTGGATCCGGGCATACCGATTTTATTACCGAACACCATGAACGCGCTTATTCAGGCTGATCAACTCTTTCGCTACTATGGCGATCATTGCGCCGTAAACAATGTCACTTTCACGCTGGAAAAAGGCGAGATTCTAGGTTTCCTTGGGCCCAACGGTGCCGGCAAGTCATCGACCATGCAGATGATCTGCGGCAATCTCGCACCCACCTCGGGCCAGATTCGCATCAACGGGGTCGACATCCTCGACAACCCCAGGGAGGCCAAGCGCGAATTGGGCTATTTGCCGGAAATTCCGCCCGTCTACCGTGAACTGACAGTAGACGAATACCTGCTTTACTGCGCCCGCCTGCACGATATCGCGCGCAATCGTCACAAGGCCGCACTGGATCAGGCCAAGGAGCGCTGTGGGCTGGCCGACGTCGGGCAACGGCTGATTGGCAACCTGTCCAAGGGCTATCAGCAGCGTGTTGGTATTGCTCAGGCCATCATTCACATGCCCGCCGTGATTATTCTCGACGAGCCGACCGTGGGGCTGGATCCCCTGCAGATTCGAGAGATTCGAGAGTTGATTCGGGAGTTAGGCAAGGAGCATGGCGTCATACTCTCAACTCATATACTCCCTGAGGTGCAGGAGTCCTGTACCCAAGTGCAGATTATCCATAAAGGTAGCCTGGTTCTGAACGACAGCATTGAGGGCCTTGAACAACAGATGCGGGCTTCCAGTCTGCTATTGGCTACCCACCGCCCACCGGAGCCCGCGAGGCTGCTATCGGTCGCCGGGGTGCAGAAGATTGATGACCTGGGCGATGGACGGATGCGGATTTATCATGATAAGGAATTCAGTCCCGCTGAACGAATAGCCGAACTGATTGTTACCTCGGGCTGGGGACTTCTTGAAATGACGCCCGAGCGGCGCAGTATGGAACAGATTTTCATCGATATTACCCAGCACAACCCCATTGCAGAGGAGGCTGACGCATGATGGCTCTGGTCATCGCGGGACGTGAGTTCCGCACCCTGTTTCTTTCGCCACTGGCCTGGACGATTCTGGGCGTGATCCAGATCATCCTCGGTTATATGTTCCTGGCACAGCTGGATTATTACCTGATGGTGCAGGCTCGTATCGCCGGCATGGAAGACGCGCCGGGCATCACTGATCTCATTGTTGCCCCGCTGTTCGGCAATGCCGGTGTCATCTTGCTACTGGTTACGCCATTGCTGACGATGCGATTGATCAGCGAGGAGCGCAAGAACCGTACGCTGAGCCTTTTGTTTACCGCACCCGTGTCAATGGCGGAGATTGTGTTGGGCAAATATCTTGGGGTCATTGCCTTTTTGTTCATCATGATCGGCATGATCTTGCTGATGCCAC
>JBILXN010000164.1:0-5560 GCA_044378425.1 Methylococcaceae bacterium | reverse complement strand
GATCGATCTGGCTATGGTCGGTGAGCCTGCCCGCACCCTTTGGCGTCGCCGCCATGTTGGCTATGTGTACCAATTTTTCAATTTGATTCCGACCCTGACGGTACTGGAGAACGTTCTGCTGCCGCTGGAACTGAACGGCATGAACAACAGCCAGGGTCGCGACCGCAGCAGGGCGTTACTGACCCGGGTGGGATTGGGCCAGCGCGCCGATAGCTACCCCGACCGCCTTTCTGGCGGTGAACAGCAACGGGTCGCCATCATCAGGGCGCTGGTCCATCAGCCGCAACTCGTACTGGCGGATGAGCCGACCGGCAACCTCGATACGGAGACCGGTGAACAGGTGCTCGACCTGCTTGACCAACTGGTGCGCGACCTGGGGCATACCCTCATCCTCGTCACCCACAGCGATGGGGTATCGCGGCGGGCGGATCGCGTGGTGCGGCTGGTGGATGGCTGCCTTGCTGCAATGTCCTGAGGGGTCGCCATGAGTGTGCTCGCCCGCGCTAACCGCCGTTATTTCCTTCGCCATCCTCTGCAACTGCTGCTCGCCATCGTCGGGGTGGCGATGGGCGTGGCAATGCTGGTGTCCATAGACCTTGCCGCCAGCAGTACCCATCGGGCGTTTGCATTGTCGATGCAGGCCCTGACGGGCCGCTATACCCATCATATACGAGGGGGCCCGGAGGGGTTACCGGAAGCTCTCTTCGCCCGACTGCGGCGTGAAGCCGGTCTGCGCCAGAGCGCGCCCGCCCTTGAAGGCTATGTCGAGGCTCGCGGCCAGACACTCCGGCTGGTGGGCTTTGACCCGATGGCCGAACGTGATCTGCGCAGTCGGTTTGTGGCCGCGGCGCGGGGCGATACCGGTCTGCGGCTACTGACCGACATCGACACCGCGCTGCTCTCGAAAGCCACAGCACAGCGCCTATCGATCCAGCCGGGGACCCGGCTCGACATTGAGGTCAATGGCGCCCCCCGCAGCTTGCTACTGCTCGATTACATCGAAGGCGATGCCCCACCGGATCCGGTACTGGAAGGCATCCTGCTCGCCGATATTTCGACTGCGCAGGAAGTGCTGGGCCGCATCGGCCGGCTGGATCGCATCGACCTGATCCTGGCTGATGACCCGGGCGAGAGCGAGCGGATCCGTGGCTTCCTGCCGCCGGGGCTCACCCTGGAGGCGGTTGCCGGTCGCCATTCCGCCACCCAGAACATGACCGCCGCCTTCGAACTGAATCTACGGGCCATGAGTCTGTTGGCCCTGTTGGTCGGTGGTTTCCTGATTTACAACACCATGGCCTTTTCGGTACTGCAACGTCGCGAACTCCTGGCGGCCTTGCGGGTACTGGGCGCGACCCGGCGTCAGTTGCTTCTTGAAATTTTGCTGGAGGCAGGGCTGATTGGTCTGGTCGGCGGACTGCTCGGGCTGGGGCTGGGCGTTGTCGCCGCGCAGGGTTTGCTGCACGGTGTGACGCGCACCATCAATGATCTCTACTTCGTGCTGACGGTTACCGAGTTCATGCTCGACCCGCTGATACTGGTCTACGGGTTGAGCCTGGGGGTGGCAGCCGCCGTGGTGGCTGCGCTGGGTCCGGCACTGGAAGCAGCATGGGCTCCGCCGATTGCCAGCCGGGCGCGGTCGGGCCTTGAAAGCGTAACCCGCAAGGCCATCCCCTGGCTGGCGCTGGTGGGTGCGCTGACCGTTTTACTGGCAGGCGGAGTGCTGGAGTCCACGCAAGGCAGCCTGGTTGCCGCCATCGCTGCGGTGTTTTGTCTGCTGCTGGGCTATGGCCTGATGTGCCCCCTGCTGTTGCTGGTCTGTGCCGCTGGCATAGGACGCTGCGCCGCCAGTGGCAAAGCCTGGCTACTGCGGCTGGCCGTGCGGAGTGTGGCGGCGGCCGTCAGCCGGGCGGGGCTGGCGATAGCGGCGCTGACCGTGGCGGTGGCGGTGAGCGTCGGGGTTGGGGCGATGATCGACAGTTTTCGCGGCACCATCGCCGAATGGCTGGACCAGATCCTTGAGGCCGATATCTACATCACCGTTCCCACTGCCTCACCCCGCGCCAGTGTCCCCTTGCCCGACCCGGTGGTGCAGCGCTTGGGCCAGCTGCCCGGCGTTCGGGCGACGATCAGTGGTCGCCGCAGCTTCATTCCTACGTCGCTGGGTGAAAGTGAACTGCTGGTCCTGTCGCCGCCGGCAGGCAGTGCGCCGGGTTTTCGCTTCAAGGACGCCGATAGCGTCAACCTCTGGACCCGCTTTCCCAGCCAGCAGGCGGTATTCGTGTCCGAGCCTTATGCCGAAAGGCATGGACTCAAGGTCGGGGAGAGTTTCGACTTGCAGACCGACGCCGGCATCGTCCGGCTGCCGGTGGCGGGTATCTTCTTTGACTACCGCTCCGATCAGGGGCTGATCCTCATGCACCGCACGCTGTACCACCGCTACTGGAACGATCGCAGTGTCACTTCGCTTGGGCTCTATCTTGATCATGCTGCCGCCTTGCCCGAAATGAGGGCCCTTATTGACGCCGCCCTGGTACAGGAACGGGTACCCCTGACGATCCGCAGCAACCGCGAGATTCGCGACATCAGCCTTGAGACCTTCAATCGCACATTTGCCATTACTCAGGTGCTGAGGCTGTTGTCGGTCGGGGTGGCGTTGATCGGTATTCTCAGCGCCATCATGGCGTTGCAGTATGAACGACGGCGAGAGATGGCCGTGTTGCGTGCGACCGGACTGACACCGCTGCAGACTGGCCTGTGGATCCTGATTCAGACCGGTTTCATGGGGCTGACGGCTGGCCTGTTATCCATTCCGCTGGGCCTTGCGCTGGCGCGAGTGCTGGTGCGGGTGATCAATCTGCGGTCGTTCGGCTGGACCATGGCCCTCATGATTGAAGGGCCACCGTTGCTGGCCGCCGTAGTGCTGGCGGTTGTGGCGGCATTGCTGGCGGGGCTTTACCCAGCCTATCTGGCGATGCGGGCTCAGCCTGCGGTAGCGTTGCGCGAGGAATGATATGAAGAGCTTATTGATAATGCTGCTGGCTGCTGTGACGCTGGCGGCCTGTGATGCCAAACCCACTGCGGATGAGGGCGTGTCGGCCACCTTGAGACAGGCCGATACCGAGGGTTTCGAGCGGGCTTATGCGCCACGGCCTTTTTCTTTTCCGGCAGATCATGGCCCGCACCGCGATTTTCGTGATGAATGGTGGTATGTCACCGGCAATCTGGACGGGCCGGCGGGGCGGCGCTTTGGTTTCCAGATCACCTTTTTTCGGCATGGGCTGAAGCGGGAAAAAATAGCTCGGCCCTCACACTGGTCGGGTCAGGACATTGTGATGGCGCACCTGGCGCTGACTGATGTTGAGGGCCAGCGCTATACCTCATTCCAGCGGGTTTCGCGCGAGGCCATCGGGCTGGCGGGCAGCGCGGGCGACCCCTTCAAGGTCTGGCTGGATGACTGGTCACTGGTCGCCGGATCAGCAGGGGGCTTTCCCTGGCACCTGCATGCTGCAGAGGAGGGCTATGCGCTTGATCTCGACTTTGATCCGCGCAAACCCATTGTGCTGAATGGTCATGAGGGTCTCAGCCAGAAAAGCGCTGAGCCGGGTAATGCCTCTTACTACTACTCCATCACCCGGATGGCGGCGACAGGCACGCTTCGGGTCGGCGGAGCAGCCTTACCGGTGTCGGGGCTGGCCTGGCTCGACCGGGAATGGAGCACCAGCATGCTGGCAGACAACCAGTCCGGCTGGGACTGGTTCTCGCTGCAGCTGGCTGACGGCAGTGAGCTGATGTATTTCCATCTCCGGCGCAAGGATGGCAGTGATGATCCTGCCAGTGCGGGTTCATGGGTAGGACTGGACGGTCACAAAAGCCCGCTGGCCCGGGATGATATCGCCGTCGAAGTGCTGGACCACTGGCAAAGTCCAGGCGGCTATCCCTATCCCTCACGTTGGCGACTCACCGTCAACAGCACGCGACAGCGCCTTGATATCAAGCCGGTGCTGGCCGACCAGGAATTCCGTCACGATGCCCATTACTGGGAAGGGGCAGTAGATGTCACCGATACCGAGACCGGTCAGCCACTCGGGCGGGGGTATGTGGAACTGACAGGCTATGCGCCGGGAAGGGTCGAGCGCAGCGGGGATTAGGACCTGCATCCCATGATCATCCGCCCCATCCCGCCCAAGCTGTGACGATCTGGCCACTGGCTTCAAAGGATGATGGTGAGGTGTTACATTTGCTGACAGATGCGGCGGGCAGGGCTTTTGTTGCAGGCTGCGCCGCGTTCCCCGTGAGGCGGCGAGCAGAGGATGGGGGGTATGTCGCGTCGGCTCTGGTTCGTGATGTATGCCCCATGGGTAGCTGTACATTGCCGGCACGACCCCCGGCCCCATGTCATCAACGTTGATTCTGATTCTTACGCGACCCACCTTTTGCCGGGAGATAACCATGCTGGCCAACCGGATTGAGTTCAGGATAGCGGTTTTCGCTCTTGTACTGAGTCTTTTCTTGATCGGGCCTGTCCGGGCTCAAACCGATGGAGAGATAGACGCTGCCTTTACCACGAATATCGGCTCAGGCGTCAACGGCGCAGTCAATGTGCCCATCCTGCAACCGGACGGGAAAATCCTGATCGGGGGAGGCTTTACAAACGTCGCTGGATACGCCAGCACCAACATCGCTCGGCTGAACTCGGACGGGACATTCGATGCCGGTTTTGTTACAGGTTCGGGCTTTAATGGCCCCGTCAGCGATCTGGTTCTGCAAGCCGATGGCAGTGTGATCGTTGTAGGTCAGTTTACCGCTTACAACGGTGCTACCGTAGCCAGCAATATCGCGAGATTGGACTCGGCTGGATTACTGGATACCCGTTTTAACGCCACCGTTGGCTCTGGATTTAACGGCGCCGCAGAGTCGGTGACTCTGCAACTGAATGGCAACATTATAATCGGCGGCCAATTTACCGAGTTCAACGGTGTTCCGGCCCAGTATATCGCCAGAATTGATACTAACGGAGTATTCGATACGAGTTTCAATTCCATAATGGGGGCTTCGCTTAACAATACCCTGACCACGGTATTGGCTGATCTTAATGGCAACATTCTGCTGGGCGGGTCGTTTACCAGCTTCAATGGCGGTAACTATGTGGCCCGGTTGAATGCTGATGGCTCACCTGACGCCAATTTTAGCAGTGCCATTCCCGCAGCAGGCAGTGGGCGAGTGACTGCGCTCGCTCTGCAACCGGATGGCAAGATCCTGGCGGGAGGTGTTTTCACCGTCAGTGTCAATTCGGTGACCAGCACCGATATCGCGCGATTGAATACCAATGGATCGCTGGACTCGGCTTTCAGTACTGCTGTGGGTTCTGGATTTACTAATTTTGTCGGATCGTTCGGCCTGCAACCCGATGGCAAAATTCTGGCGGGTGGCGTCTTCACCTCTTTCAGTGGTGTTGGAATGAACCGTATAGCTCGCCTCAATTCCAGTGGGTCGCTCGATACCACTTTCAGCATTGGCTCGGGCTTCAACAGTTTCGTAAACAGACTGGTTTTGAGGCCAG
>JBILXN010000027.1:0-18394 GCA_044378425.1 Methylococcaceae bacterium | reverse complement strand
CCTACCGTGGTCAACAATGTCGAGACCTTCGCGGCGGCAGCCAGCATCGCTCTGCGGGGTGGCGCCTGGTTCGCCGCCCTGGGGACTGAACAATCGCGTGGGAGCAAGATCCTCAGCATTTCCGGTGATTGTGCCCGGCCGGGCATTTACGAATATCCCTTCGGCGTCAGCGTGACTGAAGTGCTGGCCGATTGTGGTGCGGTCGATATCCTCGGCATACAGGTCGGCGGCCCTTCCGGCACGTTTATCGCGGCCGACGAATGTGGCCGTCGTCTGGCATTTGAGGACCTTGCTACCGGCGGTTCCTTTATCGTCTTCAACCAGAGTCGCGATGTGCTGGCGATAGCCCGCAACTTCACCCGCTTCTTCGCCCACGAAAGCTGCGGCTTCTGTACGCCCTGTCGGGTGGGTACCGCGTTGTTGCGTCATAACCTCGACAAAATTTGCGATGGTCACGGCAGCCCCTATGATCTGGCCGAACTCACCCACATCGCCCAGCTGGTGCGCACGACCAGCCACTGTGGGTTGGGTCAAACCGCCGCCAATCCGATACTGAGTACGCTGGAACGCTTTCCAGAGCGCTATCAGGCGCGGCTTAAAGACCTGAACTTCGCGCCCGGCTTCGATCTGGATGCTGCGCTGGCGATCTCGCGTCGGCTCGCGGGCCGCGATGACGCCCAAGCACATCTTGATCAAGCCGGGTGAACATGAATCCGTTCCAGTCCTTCACCGACGCCAGACCCCCAACATGACCCACGCCAGCGTGACCATCGACGGTCAGATCATTGCCTTTACGTCGGGACAAACACTCATGGAGGCGGCGACCGCCGCGGGGATTTACATCCCGCATCTCTGCCATAACCCGGCATTCCGCCCCCACGGCAGTTGCAAGCTCTGCACCGTGCAGGTCAACGGTCGCTATGCATCGGCCTGCACCTTCCCGGCCGCAGAAGGGCAGGACGTGCTGAATGACACACCGGCGCTGAACCAGACCCGGCGCAGCATCACCCAGTTGCTCTTCGTCGAGGGCAACCATTTCTGCCCTGGCTGCGAAATCAGCGGCAACTGCCAGTTGCAGGCGGTCGGCTATCACCTTGGGATGCTGGATAACCACTTCCCCCAGTTCTTCCCGCGACGACGGGTCGATGCCTCCCATCCTGAGGTGATGCTTGATCTCGATCGCTGCATTCTGTGCGAGCTCTGTGTCCGCGCCAGTCGCGATGTCGATGGTAAACATGTATTCGGCATTGCCGGGCGCGGGATGGACAGTCGGCTGGTGGTGAACGCCGAGAGCGGTCGGCTGGGGGATACTGATCTCGCTGTCACCGACAAGGCGGTTCATGTTTGCCCGGTGGGCGCCATTCTCGTCAAGCGCATCGCCTACCGGGTGCCGATCGGTCAGCGCCGGTACGACGGGCACGATATCAGCGAAGTCAGCCTGAAGCAGGATCGCGGGGCCGAGGGGGACGAGCATGACGAATAAACTCAAGGTGGCGACCACTTCGCTGGCCGGCTGTTTTGGCTGTCATATGTCATTCCTCGACCTTGACGAACGGCTTGCGGCATTCTGCGAGGTGGCGACCTTTGACCGCAGCCCACTGACTGACATCAAGCACTGCAGCGATCAGGTCGATATCGGCCTGATCGAGGGCGGACTCTGTAATGCCGAAAACATCCACACTCTGCGCGAATTTCGCCGCCACTGCAAAATCCTGGTGGCGGTCGGCGCCTGTGCCATCAATGGCGGCATACCCGCCATGCGCAACCACATTGCGCTGGAGGACTGTCTCGCTGAAGCCTATCTTGACGGGCTGGGCATCGACAATCCGCATATCCCCAATGACCCTGAGCTGCCCCTGTTGCTCGATCAGGTGCGGCCCATTCATGAGGTGGTCAGGGTCGATTATGTCTTGCCAGGTTGCCCGCCCTCTGCCGAGGTGTTCTGGACCTTCATCAACGACCTCCTGGCCGGACGCGAGCCACAGTTGCCGCAATCACTGCTGCATTACGATTGAGAACGATGGTTTCAGGTGAGCTCTCCGCGGCGTAACGTGCCGCATTTTTTCACGCATTCCCGATGAGGTGCCTATGCCCCAGCATCATTCTGTAGCCTCCAACGCAATTGCCACGCTGATGTTGCTGATGCTGGCTGTCTGCAGCCCCCTGTCGGCTGCTGAGGCTGTGCTGGAGTTTATCGATGAAGGCAAGCCGGTTCGCCAGCTCAGTCGCAAGCAAATCAGCGAGTGGCTGCCGGTGCGGGCGTTGACGGTGGAAAATCCCACTACCGGCCAGATCGCCCGTTATCAGGGGGCGGGTTTTCCGGCGCTGCTCACCCTGGCTTACGGTGAACACTGGAAACGCGCGGAACTGATCAAGCTGGTGACCCGTGATGGCTATCAGCCTGTCCTGCCGGTGTCAGCGCTGAGCCGCCATAGCGGAGTGATGGCCTATGCTGACGCTGGCGCGGATACCTTTGGACGGCTGGGCGATGGTCATGGCGGCACGGTTGACCCCGGACCGTTCTATCTGGTCTGGGACAATATCAGGGATAGCGCAGCCCGAAAGGATACCCAGCTGCAATGGCCCTGGCAGGTGGTGGCGGTTGAACTCACCCGTCTGGCGCGCGAATACCCGCACGCGGCCCCGTTACCAGACACATCGGACCATGTCCAGCGCGGCTTTAATGCCTTTATCGAGCACTGTGCCCAGTGCCATCAGATCAATGGCGAGGGCGGCATCATCGGGCCGGAGCTGAATTATCCGGTCAATGTTACGGAGTACTGGCAGGCCGAGTGGCTGCCGAGGTTTATTGCGAATCCCCAGGCGATACGCCATAACAGCCACATGACGGGTCTGGGTGCCGATCAGTCGGCCGTTATAGAGGATATCGTCAGCTACCTCGGCGCCATGAAAGCCCGCAAGCTGGCGCCGAATCTACCCGCACCAAAGTCGCTGTCCAACCCGACCGCGGAGTGAGGATGTTGAGTGTGCAACATCGGACGGTGGTTGCCGAAACGTGCCGTCACGCACGGCTCAGGCCCAGGTTTTCCCAGATGCCCAAAACGGCTTCGGATTGGTTGAGTGTGTAGAAATGCAGGCCCGGCGCGCCCTGCTCCAGCAGGCGCTGACAGAGTTCCGAAATCACCTCCAGACCGAAGGCCCGGATTGCCGCGCGGTCATCGCCGAAACTTTCCAGCCGCTTCCGCATCCAGCGAGGCATGTCGGCGCCACACATCTCCGAGAAACGGGAGATCTGACTGTAATTGGTGATGGGCATGATACCGGGCACGATCGGCAGGTCGATGCCGAGTTTTTCGCAATCGTCTATGAAGCGGAAGTAGGCTTCGGGGTTGAAAAAATACTGGGTGATCGCGCTGTCGGCGCCGGCGTCTAGCTTGCGCTTGAAGTTCTGCAGATCGGTAGCGATGTTGGGTGCCTGCGGGTGCATTTCCGGGTAGGCCGCAACTTCAATATGGAAGTGGTCGCCGGTCTCCTCACGGATGAACGTCACCAGTTCATTGGCGTAGCGGAATTCGCCCGCCGAAAGCATGCCCGAGGGGGTATCGCCGCGCAAGGCAACGATGTGGCGAATGCCCTGACTCTTGTAGGCGAGCAACACCTCACGAATGTTGTCGCGGGTTGAGGCGACGCAGGAAATATGGGGTGCGGCTTCAAGGCCGCGCGTATTCTGCATGTCGCAGACGGTCTCGAAGGTTTTTTCCCGGGTCGAGCCGGCGGCGCCGAAGGTAACCGAGCAAAACCGCGGCTTTAGCGCCGATAGCCTGTTGAGGCAGTGAGCCAGCGAGATTTCCGCCTCTGGGCTGCGGGGGGGAAAGAACTCCATGCTGAAAATTTTCGGGTGTTTCTGTTGGGATTCCATGGTGGCCTGTCGCCTGTGGGTAGGGGCCATCCGGCCCCGGCCGGATGGCGATTGAACGGTGTGGCGTTGCTGTGCGTTATGCCGACGCCATTTTAATCCAGCGTGGCCTCAGTACCGGTAGTGTTCCGGTTTGTAGGGGCCTTCGCTGGCGACACCGATGTAGGCGGCCTGGGCGGCGGTCAGTTCGGTCAGGACGGCATTCAGCTTTTTAAGCTGCAGGCGCGCGACTTTTTCGTCAAGGTGCTTGGGCAGCGTGTAGACGCCTACCGGGTATGTGCCGGAATCGCGCTCGGTCCAGAGTTCAATCTGGGCGATGGTCTGGTTGGCAAAGCTCGACGACATGACATAGGACGGATGGCCGGTGCCGCAGCCAAGGTTCACCAGTCGACCCTTGGCCAGCAGAATGATGCGCTTGCCGTCAGGGAAGATGACATGATCGACCTGTGGTTTGATTTCTTCCCACTGGTATTTTTCGATGGCGGCGACTTCAATTTCATTATCGAAATGGCCTATGTTGCAGACGATGGCCTGGTCCTTCATCCGCAGCATGTGGTCATGAGTGATGACATGGTAGTTGCCGGTAGCCGTGACGAAGATGTCGCCGTGCTCGCAGGCGTAATCCATCGTCACCACGCGGTAGCCTTCCATCGCCGCCTGGAGGGCGCAGATCGGATCAATCTCGGTGACCCACACCTGGGCTGACAAAGCCCTTAAAGCCTGAGCCGAACCTTTGCCGACATCGCCGTAGCCGGCCACAACGGCAATCTTGCCGGCAATCATGACGTCGGTGGCGCGCTTGATGCCATCGACCAGTGATTCGCGGCAGCCATAGAGGTTGTCGAACTTGGATTTGGTGACGGAATCGTTGACGTTGATGGCGGGGAATTTCAGTTCGCCCCGGCTGTGCATCTGGTAGAGGCGGTGAACGCCGGTGGTGGTTTCTTCGGTGACGCCGCGTATCGCTGCCAGCCGGCTGGAGTACCAGCTGCCGTCTACCGCAAGTTTGGCCTTGATGGCCGCGAACAGTACGCGCTCTTCCTCGGCGCCGGGGTTGGCCAGCACGCTGAGGTCCTGTTCGGCGCGGGCGCCCAGATGCAGCAGCAGGGTGGCATCGCCGCCGTCATCAAGGATCATGTTGGAGTAGCTGCCATCCGCCCATTCGAAAATGCGGTGAGTGTAGTCCCAGTATTCTTCGAGGGTCTCGCCCTTGACCGCGAACACCGCAATGCCCTGGGCCGCGATGGCGGCAGCAGCATGGTCCTGGGTCGAGAAGATGTTGCAGGAGGCCCAGCGTACTTCGGCGCCCAGAGCGGTGAGGGTTTCGATCAGCACGGCCGTCTGAATGGTCATGTGCAGCGAGCCGGTGATGCGTGCGCCCTTGAGCGGCTGGCTGGCGGCGAATTCTTCGCGTATTGCCATAAGGCCAGGCATTTCGGTTTCGGCGATATTCAGTTCCTTGCGGCCCCAGTCGGCCAGGGACAGGTCGGCGATTTTGTAGTCGGTGAAGGTGTCGAGGTTTTTAACAGCATTCATGGTTGGTGCTCCTTACAGTGCAATCCACCACCGCCGCGCGTTCGTCGCTCGATACACCACGGTCGGAGGGTGGGTGATCGAGCGCCGTTTTGTGTGAACCCCGCGCCGAGCCTGGCGGGCTTGATCCCGTCGCAGCGCTCCTCGTCGCGTTGTGTCTTGTATCCAAGACAAGTGTACCGGGCTTCGGTGTTACTGCCTCGCCCGCCCACTCCGGCTGGAGGGGGAATTTTGCCGGGGCGCAGAACCCCGGCCTGTTAGCTGCTCGCTTACAGCGGCGGCAAGCCCGCAGCGTCGCGAAGCGCCGCCGCCTTATCGGTTTTTTCCCAGCTGAATTCCGGTTCCTCACGGCCAAAATGACCGTAGGCCGCAGTCTTCTGGTAGATCGGCCGTAGCAGATCCAGCATGGTGACGATGCCCTTGGGCCTCAGGTCGAAATGCTCCAGTACCAGATCGGTAATCTTGTCATCAGAGACCTTGCCGGTACCGTAGGTTTCGATCATGACGCTGGTCGGTCGGGCCACGCCGATGGCGTAGGAGATCTGGATCATGCAGCGTGAGGCCAGACCCGCCGCCACAACGTTCTTGGCAACATAGCGACCGGCATAGGCTGCCGAGCGGTCCACCTTGGTTGGATCTTTGCCGGAAAACGCACCACCGCCGTGGGGTGCGGCACCGCCGTAGGTATCGACGATGATCTTGCGTCCGGTCAGGCCGCAGTCACCCTGCGGTCCGCCGACTACGAAGCGCCCGGTCGGGTTTACCAGGAAGTTGATGTTGCCCTTGATCAGTTCGGCCGGCAGCACCGGTTTGATGATGTCCTCGATGACCGCTTCCCTGAGTGTCTTGTCGGATATATCGGGTGCATGCTGGGTCGAGAGCACCACGGTGTCGATCGCGTCGGCCTTGCCGTTGACGTAGCGGATGGTGACCTGGCTCTTGGCGTCGGGTCGCAGCCAGGGCAGGTGGCCTTCGTGGCGCAGGCGGGCCTGACGTTCAACCAGCCGGTGGGCGAGGTAAATCGGCAGGGGCATCAGGGTGTCGGTCTCGTCACAGGCGTAACCGAACATCAGGCCCTGATCGCCCGCGCCCTGGCCGAGATCATCATCGTAGGCCTTGTTAACGCCCTGTGCGATGTCTGGCGACTGTTTGTCATAAGCCACTAGGACGGCACAGCCCTTGTAGTCGATGCCATAGTCGGTGTTGTCATAGCCGATCTGCTGCAGCACATCCCGCGCTACCTTGATGTAATCGACATTTGCGGTCGTCGTGATTTCACCTGCCAGAACGACGAGGCCGGTGTTGCAAAGCGTCTCGGCTGCTACACGCGAGTGCTTATCCTGTGTCAGCAGGGCGTCGAGGATCGCATCTGAAATCTGGTCGGAGACTTTATCGGGATGGCCTTCCGACACTGATTCGGAAGTGAAGAAATAGCTGCTGCTCACAGTGGGTAGTAACCTCGTGAAGTGTGGTAATGGTCAGGGAAAGCAAATGAGCGCGAATTATACGGACTTACACAGCGCAAACAAATGTTTATTATCAGTCTGACGGGGCATGAGTGAGTGCCGTCGGGCCGTTCAGCGGGGGCTGGCGGTCTGAATATGCTATTCTTCCGCCCCTAAAAAGGCCTCTGCATCCCTTGCGATCGGCCATTCAGTCTGTTCTTCCACACCAACCGAGTGAGACTCCCGACCATGGAAAAACCGTTCATCCTGCACATGTTCACGCCAGAAAAGAACCTGAGCCCCTTTGACGTCAATATGGCGCTTGATGCCGGATGGCATTCTGCAATCCCCTACCTCCATGTTGAACCCGGCGAGATTCAGGCACTGGTTCAGGATGCCATTTTTTCGCGTAGTCCGGCCGGCGTAAAGCGGACGGGGATTTTCCTGGGGGGGCGCGATGCCAAAATGGCGGTAGATATGGTGCGCACCGCCCGCAAGTCCATGGTGCCGCCATTCGAAGTATCGGTATTTGCAGATCCGAGCGGTGCCTTCACTACCGCTGCGGCGATGGTTGCCGTGGTTGAACGTGAACTGGAAACCAAATTCCACACCGACCTGAACGGCAAGGTCGTGCTGGCGCTGGGCGGCACCGGTCCGGTGGGTCAGATCGCCGCGACGCTGGCGGCGAAGGCGGGGGCGACCGTCAAAATCATTGGCCGGCAATTGGAAAAAGCTCAAACCATAGCGGGGCTCTGCAATGCCGAATTTGGAGATGGTCAGATCAACATCGAAGGCGAAGCCGACGCCAACAAGGCCGAATTGATCCGTGATGCAGACATCGTGTTTGCCACTGCAGCAGCCGGTATACAGGTGCTCAGCGCCGAACTGGTGGCGGCCGCACCGCAACTCAAGGTCGCGGCCGATGTTAATGCTGTGCCGCCCTCCGGCATCGCGGGGTTGGACGCGCATCATCGCGGCACGCCTATTGTGGGTTCACAGAGCGGTGCCGTCGGTGTCGGCGCACTGGCCATCGGCAATATCAAGTACAAGACCCAAAGTGCATTGCTGGCCCGTATGCGGGAGAGCGACACCCCGGTTTATCTGAGTTTCGATGATGCCTTTGAGTTGGCTCGCCAATTCGCCCAGAAACTTTAAGGTTTGGTTCCGGCGGTCTGAATAAAGGGCTGGCGCTTGCCGGCCCTTATCGTTTTGAGCCTGTCCGTCTGGCTCGTATTGCTACCCTTGAATATGGAGATACTCATGGAAAAAACGGGAAAACGCAGCGTGCTGCACATGTTCGACCCCATGCCCCATGTCAGCCCTTTCGATATCAACATGGCGGTGGATGCGGGCTTTGAGAGCATCTTTCCGTATCACAGTGTTCAGCTCGAACAGGTTAACGGTCTGGTGCAGGATGCTATTTTTTCGCGGGGACCGGCCGGGGTGAAGCGCACCGGCATTTTTATCGGGGGGCGCGATATCGGCCTGGCCCTCAGTATGCTGGAAGTCGCTCGCAAGGCGATGGTGCCACCCTTTGAGGTCTCGGTGCTGGCCGATCCCAGTGGCGCATTTACCACCGCCGCCGCACTGGTCGCCTGTGTTGAAAAGCAGCTAAGCCTCAAGCATGGCGAGGAACTCAAGGGGGCCCATGCCGTAGTCTTTGGCGGTACCGGCCCGGTCGGCATCGCCACCGGCGTGATCGCCTCACTGGCTGGCGCCAGTGTCACCATCGTCGACCCCTTCAATATTGATAGCGCACTGAACAAGGCCAGCGAATACAACACCCGCTGTGGTGCTTCTCTGGTCGGTACCTACGCCAGTTCCGATGCCGACAAGGCGCGTCTGCTGGCGCATGCCGACGTCGTATTCTGTACCGCTAAAGCAGGGGTGCAGGTGTTGAATGCTGACGTGCTGGGCGATGCTACCCAGCTCAAAGTGGCGGGTGATGTCAATGCTGTGCCGCCGCTGGGTATCGAGGGCATCAAGCGCACCCACAACGGCGAGCCCTTGATCCATGCCGTACATGCGCCGGGGGCGGTCGGCATCGGCTCGCTGGCGGTCGGGGATATCAAGTACAAATTGCAAAATGCGCTGCTGGCCTCCCTGTTGACGGTGAAGGTGCCGGTATTTCTGGATTTTCGTGCCGCGTTTGAGCAGGCCCGCGCGCTGGTATGACCGGCGATGCCGTCCCGACCCGGGTTGATGTAGGCGTCGCATGCGACTAAAACGCCCCGGTCTTCTGCTGGGCTATTGGCTGGGCGTGGTGTGGAGTCTGGGCGGGCTGGCCGCCGGTTCGGGTCTCCAGCAACAACTCCAGACGCTGGCCGAACAACAGCACTTCACCCTGGAAGGTCTCGGGCAACTCGGTGCTGAGCCGGCAGGGCAGGCGGAGGGTTCGCCGCTGGAGCAGATTCGCGAATTATTGCAGGATTACAACTATCTGGTGACCCAGACCCGGCCGGGCATGATTGAGACGCTCCGTATTATCAGCCCCCGAGGGCAGACGGCCAGAAAAAGCGCTGCCGACAGGGCTTATGTGCCCACCACCCGGGTGGGCGCTCACCAGCAGGTTGAGGCGGTCATAACCGGCCCCAACGGCGTCCCCAAAACACTGTCACTCATTATCGATACCGGTGCCAGCACTCTGGTGCTGCCGGTATCCATGATGTCCGAACTCGGATTTACCCCGACACAGCTTTCCGATGGCAGCAGTCAGACTGCCAATGGTACGGTCCGCGTCAAGCTTGGGCAGTTACGCTCGGTGCGGGTGGGTGCTGTCGCGGCGGATAACATACGGGTGAGCTTTATCGACGACGCATCATTGAGCGGTACCCAGTTGCTGGGCATGAGCTTTCTTCAGCGCTTTCGCATGACTATTGATGACGCCAGTAATGAACTGGTGTTGATGGTGAGGTGACGCTGTCGCTAAGGCCGCCCGGCACACACCTGTTCAGGGTCGATGCTGTCTGTCATCATCAAGGCCGACCCGCTCTTCGCAGCGGTTCGTTGGAACCGGCAGTACCCTGCCGGATGATGTGAACAACACAATGAAACTGGGAGTTGGCTTATGTTACGTACCTTACGGGCACTTGTTGACGGGGTTGTGTGGGGGTTTTCTATCGCGGTGGGCTGGATTGCAGCCTTTCTGTTGATCGGTGCCGTCGCCGCCTGATACCGCTGGCGTTGTCAGGGTTCGACGGCTTGGCCCTCGAACCCTGTTGCATTAAGCCTACTGAATCGCCGAGGGCTGGATGCTCAGTCTAACTGCATAGGCCATTGCTTGTGATGAGATTCTCCACCCCCCTGGCAAATTCAATATCCTGGGCGCGTCTGGGGCTGGTATCGTTCATGATGTCCCGGATGTCCTGACGGGTTTTATGCATCAACATGCTTCTTATTCTTTTTGCGTGTTCTGGCAGGCTATTGAGGCCCGCGAGACGATCGCGCAGGTACTCGTCCTGCAAGACAACATTGGTGCCAGCCTGATCGCATAGGGTGGTGTAAATGCTGGCAAACTTCTCCTTGAAGATCATCTTGTGGTGATCGTTGAGGAAGAAGTATCGGTCAAAAGGATTTAGGCTTCTGCCGGTATCACCCGCCGAATGTGTCAGCATTCCGACGACCGGTCGTGTTGCGGGATGGCTCAGGTGTATGCTGGCAGCGTTTCTGACGGCCGCAAGAGAAGATGACGATTTTGCTTCCCCCAGACTTTTAATGAGTTTCTCGTACTCCGCAAGCTGTGCATCAATACTGAGGAACATGCTGCTTTTCAAGTTGATGCCTATCCTTTCTACACCCTGAAAACTGCCATGTTGGTTGAGAAATTTATAGCAGAGGTGGGCGACCAGTCTGCCCGAGGAATTTTTGTTGCCTCCGTAAGCCAGATCGGTGTGATCACCCGGAAGCGGCAACATGATGTAGTTTTTCGGTGGGTTTATCGGTAACGGCAGAGGGGGCAGAGCGATTCTGTCCTCGTGGGCGGCGTATGCGAATAAATAATTGTTCACATTGCGGGAAAAAGTATTGGTCTGGTAGTTGCCATCCGACTCGTCCTGACCTTGTCCGGCTACTGGGTCTATGCCAAACATATTGACCTCAAGGTCGGCATAGCCATTGTAGAACAGGAAATTGGCCTGACGCAGGCAGGTGACGGCGCCTCTGCTCCAGCCCACCAGATTGAGTCTCTCTATGGGTTTGCCAGCGGCTCTGCATTTCTCAAGATGATCGTAAAGTCTGTGTACGTTTGCGATGACCCCGGAATCCGAAAGTTCGGGTATGGCACCGGCCTTTTTCATCAAACCAAAACCGGTGCTGCTGAGACTGCCAAACGCTCTTCTATCAGTTTGTCGTGTCGCTCTCACCCTTTCATTTCGATCGAGTTCCTCCTGGGTTTCCCCAAAGTAACCAGGGGCCGCTGTTCCTGAAATGCTGGCCCGGTTAGGTGCAAAGTCTCCACGGGTACCTTGGCCTTGGGTAACGAGAAAGGGGCTTTCAACGTCCAGATCCCGGGTCGGCGTCGCGTCATGACCGGATGCGCCCAACCCCAGTGGCTTGGCTATTTTCCCGCTCATCGTAGTGGGTACGTGAGTGTTTTTGCCAAATCCCAATGCGGCTGAACGAAAGGATTGTTCCAGCCGGTTGATGATCTCGTCGGGTGCATTAAGGGTACTACTGTCAGTGCCATGATTAAGGACGGTCAATACTCGGGTCATAGTGGTCTCCCATCGGGGATGGATTAGTGGGGGGAAGTCGCGTTACTGTCGGGAAATAGCTCGAAGGCCTCTGAGGTCTCCAACTCCGAAAACCGGTGCAGATACCTCAATGTCGTCCATATCGTTCGAACAACCGCTACCGGCTGCCGTTCTTGGTGTAGGGTTTCCTCCGGGAATCAAGTTCCCCTGAAAAGGGGGACAAAGTGCCTGCGGTTTAGGGGTATCGACATGGTATCAGCTGCTGTGGGTTGATAGGCCCCGCAATATCCCTTGCTTTGCCCGAGCCCCTAGCAGTCGCAACTCAGTCTATGAGCCTCCGGCGCCAGCAATACGGTTTCGATAATCTCCTCCACTGTTTTGGTGTCTCCAACCAGTTCATCTGACAGGCTGAAGAACGATTGCGGTTCAGTCTGTCCCTTTAATTGATATTCGCCGACTTTCTCGAAATCCCAGTCTTTCTGGCATGCCTCTTTGGCGGCCTGGCTAATCGTGATGGCCTTACGAACGGTGCGGGTAAAGTTTTCCAAGCGCGATGCCAGGTTAACGGTGTTACCGAGCAAGGTGTAGTCCATCTTGTAGGATGATCCGAAATTGCCCTCAATTACTGGGCCTAAACTGAGGCCGAAACCGCAGTAGAGAAAGTTGCGGAGCCTGCATTGTGCCGCCGTCGCTCTCAGAGCTCTGATCTCGCGCAAGGTGGTCATACAGGCTTCAATGGCGGCATCGGCTCGGTCGGTTGGGAAATAGGCCATCACACAATCGCCGATGTATTTATTGACTTCGCCGCCGTTATCGGTGACCGCCCTCGAGAAAATCTCAAGAAAACTGCCGGCATGCTCGGCCACTTCCTCAGTGGGATACAGGCCCGAAAGATAGGAAAAGGCGGCGATATCACCAAACAGGACGATTTTCTCAGTCTTTTGCACCGGTACCGTCAGTGGGTTGATTCCCGCGGTCAGAAACTGCAGTACGGCGGGTTGAGTGTAGCGTTCGATAATCCGGTGAGATTCGGTGATATTTTCGAGCATGATGCGGATGGCCTGAATAACCACATCACTGTTGCCATCCAGTTTGATGGTTTTCATCGACCAGTCGGGAAACAACCGGTCGGATACCTCGTGTTCTGCTTTCAGAATCAGAAGTCCTGCATGGCGATGATCTTTTTTGATCCGCCCCATCACCTGATCGACATCGGTTTCCAGACCTTCGAGAATCTGGAAGAAAAACTCCTGAGCGGAGATAAGAATCCCGGTGACCCCGACTTTAGCGTTGTTTTGCTGGCATACCCGCGTGATCTCATCCACCTCATCAGGGCGGAGGGGACGGGTAGTTGTGCTGATGTACATGATTCGTTTCATGCGCTTCTCTCCTCGTTATATGGCCTGAGCCTCGTTATTATTCACGCCGGAATGAACCGGCGCTGGGACTGGGACTGGCACGAACAAACCCCGATTGACGTCAATTGCACAGGGTTCTGAGCTCGTTTTAATCGCATTACGTCTTCTGACTGATCGTTTGGGCAGAAGTGCTGTGAATTTTGCGCGTGAAATATCGCATCAGCAACAGGCGTGAATGCGGCCCGGGGTGTTCGGGCCATCTGTCGGTGGGGTTGCCCGAACGGACTCAAGGCAAAGGGCGGGTAGATTTCAGGTGGGGTCAGGCGGAGTGGGGCGCCCCGTTGTCGTAGCCGCTGGGTCATGAACGGGTCGCAAGCCATGCGGCTTGATCAGGCCGAAGGAGAAAGCAACGATCAGCAGCAGGAATAGTCCCAACGACAGACCGATCCGCCAGGTGAGCGCCTTCACCGTCAGCGCGGAGCGTTCCCGGGTATACAAAAGATGATAAAGAGCCGAACCAAGGCTGCCGATAATGATCAGGAGCACTAACAGGATGATGATCTTCACTGGGGGCCTGCCGGGTTTGTCGGGGGTTGAATGGGTAATGTCAGCCCTGTCGCCATCTGGAAGGGCTGATGAAGAAGTATAGCTTCAAACCGTCGAGAGCGGCCTCGCTGCTGATGGTTCTGAGCGCCTCGCTTTTTATCGGACTCGGCTGTTGGCAGTTGCAGCGTGCCGAGGAAAAGAAGGCCCTGATCGCCGCGCGTGAAACCCGTGCCGGAACCGAGCCCATGGTGTTGTCCGGCGCGGTTCAGCTGGACATGGAGGCCGACCGCTACCGTCCTGTGCGGGTCGAAGGTCGCTATGATGGTGAACATCAGTTTCTGCTCGATAACCAATGGCATGGCGGCCGGACGGGTTATCAGGTGTTGACGCCCCTGCGGCTGGCCGGCGGTGATGCGGTGCTGGTCAACCGGGGCTGGGTTCCTGGCGGAGCTCATCGAGAGGTTTTGCCCGATATAGCGATTCCCTCCGGCGATGTGCATGTGACAGGTATCATCGATCGATTCTATCGCGTCGGTTTCCGGCTCAAAGGGGCGGAAGTGCCTGCGCCGGGTTGGCCCGCCATGGTGCAGGTGCCCGAGCCCGGCCCGCTGGCCCAGCGGCTGGGATATCGGATTCTGCCGTATCAGGTATTATTGGACCCCGCAGCGGCCGGGGCCTATGAACAACCGGTCGGACAGGTCGCAAGACCCGATCCTGGCAAAAACCTTGGTTACGCTCTGCAATGGTTTTTATTCGCCGCCGTTGGCGCATGTCTATATGTGCGTCATGGCCTGAAGGTGGTTACCCGCCACAGCTTACAACACACGACTATGACTAATTCTGTTAAGCCCGGACGGCGTGGCCGGTGGGTCATTGTGGTCATCGCCCTGATTTCGGCGGTCCCGTTTGGCATCGCCTGGTATTACGCACAGCACCCAGAGTTGGTAGAGAAAACCAGCAATTACGGTAGCCTGATAGTGCCGCCGCAGCATGTCGATATTGCACAATTACTTGCCAACCCCGTTAGCCCCGTAGCTGAACTGGCCGAAATCAAGGGGCGCTGGCTGCTGCTGCAGGTGAGCCCTGGCGTCTGCTCTGACAGTTGCGCTGAAACCTTGCACAAAACCCATCAGGGCTGGCTGATGCTGAACAAGGAAATGGCGCGTGTCAGGCGGCTGTTGCTGATGCCGACCGCTCTCACGGCGGGTGGTGCTCCGGCCATGCACGCCGACGATGCGTTGGTGGTGGCCGGTCTCGATCCTTCGGTGCTTGAGGTTTTGACCGCCGCAATTGGCAAGGCGCCTGGCGATGGTGTAGTGATTCTGCTTGATCCTTTGGGTAATCTGGTGCTGTGGTACGACACAGGTTTTGATCCCTATAAAGTCGTCAAAGACATCAAACACCTGCTTAAAGCCTCACAAATCGGCTGATGTCTTGCCGGCATCAGGCGCCGTCACCATGCGGTATCGAGTCCCTCACCCTCCCATAAAAACAAGATAGCTTCCATGTTCAGAAAACTGAGTTTCCTTACCCTGCTGCTGGCCATCTGCGTCGTCGTCATCGGATCTTATGTGCGTATTTCCGACGCGGGGCTGGGGTGTCCGGACTGGCCTGGCTGTTTCGGCAAAATGATCGTCGAACCACCCGCCCCCGCCGAGGCGATCAGTGGGCAGGCTTTCGATGCGACAAAAGCCTGGAAGGAAATGTCGCACCGTTATCTGGCGGGTGGTCTGGGGGTACTGGTGCTGCTGTTAGCCGGGCTGGTGTGGCGGCTTAAGAAGAACCGTGGTCGGGCGCTGTTCCTCACCTACACAACCCTGCTGCTGGTCGTCGGTCAGGCTGTTCTGGGCATGTGGACGGTGAAATACCATGTCATGCCGATGGTGGTAACGGCCCATTTGTTTATGGGTTTCCTTACCTTGAGCCTGCTCTACCGGCTGTTTCTCGCCACTGGCCCGCAACAGGCACCCAAGGCCCCGCTGCCCGTGCTGCGCGGGTTGGCCAGAATCGGTCTGATGCTGCTTTTTGCCCAGGTCGTACTCGGGGGCTGGGTGTCGTCCAACTATGCTGCCCTGTCCTGCCCTGATGTTCCGACCTGTCTGGGGAGCTGGACGCCGGATGCCGATTATGCCGGTGCGCTGCAAGGGCTGGAATCGCCCGCACAGTATCAGGGTAGCCTGCCGCCGCCGGCAGCCCGCATAGCCATCCAGATGGTGCATCGCACAGGCGCGATGGTGGTATTTCTGGTGCTGACATTGCTGACCATGGCGGTTACCTCCAACAGCAAGGTTCCGCGCCTCAGCAAAGTGGGACTTGCGCTGTCCTTCCTGCTGCTGGTGCAGGTTGCCATCGGTGTCGGTGTGGTCCTGCTGCGACTGCCGGTACCGCTGGCAGTCGCCCACAATGCGGTTGCCGCGCTCTTGCTGCTTTGCGTGGTGCATATCGATTATGTGGTAGGCCTGCGGCCCCAGCGTGATGCCATCGCCAGGGCTGAAGCCGCTGCATGGCCGGCCAGCCCGAAGGCGCTTGAGGTGATTCCGCCGCAGGTGCTGCCAACGCCAGCCATGCCCCCGGAGCCCGCGGTAGCGGTGGCGCCCCCCAGCGCTGACCGGCTCTACGACCGGCTGAAAGGCCAGCTGGGCAAGACCCGGGGTGGGCTTACCGGTTTTCTCAACGCACTGGCGCTTGGCAAAAAAGCCATCGACCGTGATTTGCTGGACGAGATCGAGGCACAATTGCTAATGGCCGATATTGGCGTTACCGCCACCCAGGATATTGTCCGTCATCTCACCGACAGTCTGGACCGGCACCAACTCAGCGATGTTGACGCGTTGACTCATCATCTGCGCGCCTACCTGCAGGAGATACTGGATCCCGTCAACGCGCCGCTCGACGTACCGCAGGAAACGCGTCCCTTCGTCATCCTCGTGGTCGGTGTCAATGGGGTCGGCAAAACCACGACCATCGGCAAACTTGCCAAGCGTCTGCAAGGGCAGGGCCACAGCGTAATGCTGGCAGCGGGGGATACCTTCCGGGCGGCGGCGGTGGAGCAGTTGCAGACCTGGGGCGAGCGTAACCAGGTCACGGTCATCGCCCAGCATACCGGTGCCGATTCGGCCTCAGTGATTTACGACGCATTCCAGGCTGCGCAGGCGCGGGGTATTGATGTGCTGATCGCCGACACCGCCGGTCGGCTGCATACCAAGGCCAACCTGATGGACGAACTGAGCAAGATCAAGCGCATCATGGCCCGACTGGATCCAGCGGCACCGCATGAGGTTTTACTGGTGCTGGATGCCAGCACCGGTCAGAACGCCCTCAATCAGGCCCGCCAGTTTAACGAGGCCGTCGGCCTGACTGGGATCGCCTTGACCAAGCTCGATGGGACGGCCAAAGGGGGGGTGATTTTCGCTCTGGCCAAGCAGTTCGGCATACCCATCCGCTACATTGGAATCGGTGAAACTATCGACGACCTGCAGGACTTTGATGCAAAGAACTTTATTGGCGCGCTGTTCAATGACCCGCAAGCCTGATTCCGGACAGCCTGACGCGGACCCTTGAACGCATAACAACAGAGCGGAGTAGCCGATATGTCTGGAATTCTGATTCGCTTTCTGATGGCGCTGGTACTGGTTTTTGCGACCTGGAACCCCAGCGGAACCTCCTACACTCATTGGCTCATGAGTAGTCTTTCGGCCCTGTCCATCACCGCACCTCTGGCACTGACCGGAGTGGTGTTACTGATTGGCTGGGTACTGTTTCTGCATGCCACGCTGGCTTCACTGGGCTTTCTTGGCATTATTCTGGCGGCCGCATTCTTCGGCTGTCTGACCTGGCTGTTTTTCGATCAAGGCTGGATTACCGCTCAGAACGAGGTAGTGACCTATGTCTCATTGGTACTGATCGCCGCCATTCTGACCCTCGGCATGGCCTGGTCCCATATCTGGCGGCGGTTGTCGGGTCAGTTGACGGTTGATGAAGACCATCATCACGACGACTAGGCCGGAAACCTCAGGGGGTGATGCCGTCAAGACCCAGACTGGGGGCCTTTCCCTCGCTCCCTGTCTGGCAGCCCCAGGCTGTACACCAGGCCGAAACAGCCCGGTGTGCGTCAGTGCGAGCGTGTGTTGATCCGCTGTCGGTCGGCCAACAGTGTCATGGCGAGGCCCTCTCAGCGCCAACGGCCGGCGCGATTGACCCCACCGTTGCGGTTGCCAGGCCGAGGTGCAGCGGCGGGCGCTCTTACGACGGGTGCCGGTCGGGCCACACAGCCGCGGGGTATGCCTACGCTCTTGCAGTAGACCACCGCATGTGAGGGCGTGGAGGCCAACGCCAGACTCAACGCCGTAAGGCTGAAAATAAAGCTTCTCTTCATGATGTGCTCCTGAGTGTTAGGGAGGGCGCTGCTGGTCATCAGGATGGCATGGCAGGCATTGATGTATCCAGTGGCGGAGTGTCAAAGGTTTTGAGGTTCGCGGTTCGGCGAACCGGTGGTGCATGACCCCGCTGGGTTGCCTCATGTGTTGAGGTCAGCTGCCCAACATTCTACCAAGTCGCTGCCAAATAACCCTGTTTCCCGTCTGGGGCCAGGGGCAGGCCCTAAAGGTGTGGGTTCAGGCAGGTTCACGCCCTTGATTGAGTGGCAGCATTCGCCCCGTCGAACTTACTTTTTCTATCCGCTTTCAGGGTTAATAAGCCGGGTACCCCGAGACCATTCGATGGTCTTTATTCCCGTCAACGATGGGTTTTTCGGGTGGGAATGGCCCATAGTGCGAAAGAAACAGGCCACGTCGGCTCAATGTCTCCACCCTCCTTCAGGTCAGACTGAACATGTCTGACAGAACCATATAGCCGAGGTCCTTAACGCCAACCAGATTGATCTGATAATCCTGAGTTGCCTCGAAAGCGCCATCCTGGTTGAGATCGATCTGCAGCGTCCCGTTG
>JBILXN010000162.1:0-5616 GCA_044378425.1 Methylococcaceae bacterium | reverse complement strand
AAGAATCAACCTGGCGTCTACGCTGGCGCCAAGTCAGTCCACGTGGCCGGCTTCACCCTCATTGAAGTCATGTTTGCCGCGGTGATCGTAGCCATTCTTGCCGGCATCGCTGTCCCCTCTTATCAGCATTACATCCTTCGCGCCCGGCGCTCTGAAGTGCAGCAATTCATGCTGGAACTGGCCATTCGTGAGGAAGAATACTTTCAAATCAACCACATCTATGCGGCTCTGTTGAGCCTTGGGGTTGCCCAACCGCCGGATGCGGTGGCGCTGAATTACGCTCTGAGCGTGAGTCACTCCGCAACGCCCCCGTCCTATACACTGACCGCCACCCCCATCCCGAGATCAGCGCAGGAGAGAGACGGCCCTTTGACCCTGGATCACCGCGGAACAAAACTCCCGGTTGAGAAGTGGCGGTAATGGCCATGGCCAACCGTTTTTTTAGTCCATGCCCACCCCAAACGAAACAATCCGGGGTCGGACTGCTGGAGGTGCTTGTTGCCCTGGTGATTACTGCCATTGGCTTGTTGGGTATCGCGGGTCTGCATGTGAAGGCACAGCATGCAGAAATGGAATCTTACCAACGCTCACAAGCACTAATATTGCTTCAGGATATGGTGCATCGCATGAGGGCCAATCGATCAGGCAGAAGCGAATACCCCGAAACCTTGGTTAGCGATTCGGATTTTGCCGATACTGATAGTTGTGATCTGCAGGGTGCGAGGCGGGCTGAGGCAGATATCAGTTGTTGGCACAACCTGTTGGCGGGCGCCAGTGAGCGGCAGGACGACTCGACCAACAGCACACCGAATAGCGGCGGCATTATCGGTGGCCTTGGCTGCATCAGCGGGAATGGCGAAGACTTCTTCGTTACGGTCGCGTGGCAAGGACTGACCGACATCAAGGCAACGTCAAACGACCCCCGCACAAGCAACAGTTGCGGTGCTGGCCGCTATGGCAGCGAGGGATTGCGCCGCATGGTCAGTGCCCATGTTCGATTCTCCAAGCCTGACTAGGTTGCGCCATGTCGGCCGCCTTCGTGCTGAAAAAGCCGCCGTTGAAAAACGGCTTTTCCCTGATTGAAATCATGCTGGCGCTGGCGCTCGGTCTGACTGTGATGCTGGGAATCGCCAGACTGTCTTTGCAGGCAAGCCAAAACTACCGCAGCCTGCGTCAGGGCAGCCAGGAAATCGAAAACGGTCGCTATGCGCTGGCCATTTTGGCTGATGAGATTGAGCATGCCGGTTTTTATGGCGATTTCTCGCCAACTGAAGCCCAGATCAGCCTACCCCAGACATTGTCTGGCCTACCGGATCCTTGTGACCTCAGCACTCAAACACTCGCCAATGGCTTGCTGTTTCCGGTGGTGGCATACGCTTCCGCTCCGGGCAAATCCTGCGAAAGCGCGCTGACCGGCCGCGTCAACGGCACTGGGGTTCTTGTCATCCGGCGCGCAAATACCGATGTGGTAGACGCCGCGATGAATGCGGGTCAGGTCTACATTCAGAGCACCATCAACCAGTACATCATCGGCTGTCTGACCGAAAAAAACTGCGCCAGCAGCCGTAATGGACCGCCAGGAACCGATTTCTCGCTGGTCAACGCGGAAGGCGATCCGGCAGAAATACGCAGTCTTGTTGTGCGCATCTTTTACATCCGCTCATGGTCCAGCATCAGCAGTGACGGTATCCCGACACTGGTTCGCACGTCATTGTCTTATTCATCCGCGGATAGGCCAACACTGCGAACCGAACCGATGATTGAGGGCATAGAAGACCTGCAAGTCGATCTTGGTCTCGATCATGCGCTGTCAACGGATTGCTCAGTCCTTCCCGTCCCGGGTGACGGGATTCCCGCTATTTATGTCTCACCAACCGCATTGTCGTGCTGGAAGGATGCTATGAACGTGGTATCAACCAGAATTGACCTGCTGGCGCGGAGTATCGAAAGCAACCCCACATTTACCGACAGCAAAACCTATTTTCTCGGGCACCGTCGAGTCGGGCCCATGGGTGACCACTATCGAAGAAATGTGTTTGCCAGGGTGGTTCGCATCACCAACATCAGTAGCCGCAGACAGCCATGACTCACGGCAACTCATCCCGACAAACAGGCCTGGTTTTGTCTGTGGCACTGGTAATGCTCAGCATCATGACCGTCATAGCAGTGGCGGCAATTTCTCAGAGCCTTACCCACATGAAGTTGGTCGGTAATTTACAGGCGCGTATCGAATCCGACACCACGTTGTGGATCGCACTGGAAACCTTGTTGAGCCATGAGGCCGGAGCGCTTTTCGATGGGACCTGTACACCGAACTTCACTCTGCCGATCTGCATGAATCTGAAATTGACGGAAGTGGTAATCACAGCCCGTTGCGAGACATTGCCGCCGGGCGATGCCGTGCGATCGGAACGTCTGGGTAGCACGCTTTGGGACATTAGCGCCAGCATCATCGATAGCAACACGTCAGCCCGTTCGACCATGCATCTTGGTTTCAAGGCACCCCCACCGTCCACCTGCCCGCGCTCCAGTGCGGACTGTGAATTTATGCCCGCTCCGGTGGCCTGCCCAGACTAAGAGACCCGAATGAACGTGTTATCACGGCACCATTTACTGGCCCTTCTGCTCTGCCCCGTTCTCTCGTATGCCGACGATAGTGACCTCTTCCTGGATTGCCGTGCCGATCAGATTCTGGCGGCACCGGCGATACCGGTCAGCCTCCATCCGAATGGTACCCCGCTCAATCAGGTGTATCTCGGCATGTTTCGACCGGATTCGGGTCCGCGCTGGCCGGGCAACCTCAAGCTTTATCAGTTTGCCCTCAATGAACCCGACGTGGTATCGGGCACTTCGCAGATGGTTCTGGCTGACCGACGGGGGGAGGCAGCACGTGAGGGTGCCGGCCCCATAAATCCCACTGCGGTCAGTTTCTGGACGACATCACCGGATGCGCCAGACGGACCCACGACCGAGAAGGGCGGTGCCGCGCAACAACTTCGGGACAGTTTCACATTCGATAGCACCAACTCGGAACGTACCGCGTATATCTGCCTTGATTGCTCCCCTGGAACAGCGCTCAGACCAAACCCTGCAACCGGCTTTGATGTCAAAAACAGCGCGTTAACCGACGGCACATTCGGGGCACCACTCCGGCCGGGAGAGAGGGACCTGCTCATAAACTGGATTCGCGGCGTCGATAATATCGGCGAAAACCACGAGCCCATCGGCGGCCCACGTCTGGCCATTATTGGAGATGTGGTCCATTCTCAACCTTTCGCCCTCAATTATGGCAAGGCGGGGGGCGGCTGTTCGGCGACTGAAACGGGTGATGTCGTGGTTTTCTACGCCAGCAATGATGGCCTGCTGCACGCGGTGCAGGGCGGAACGAACCCCTCTGGCGGACGCGAATTATGGAGCCTCATCACCCAGGAGGCGCTGAGTGCCAGCAAACGACTCAGGGATAACGCCCCACCAATCCAACTCCCGACAGCGGTTCCCGCCAGCCAAACCGGCAAGCCCTATGTGCTGGACGGCGATTTAAGCGCCTACACCCCGGACGTTGATCACAATTGCTCGCCCGACAGAGCCATACTGTTCATGCCGCTTCGGCGCGGAGGGCGAAGCATCTATGCCATTGATATAACGGAAAAGAACAATCCGAAACTGCTTTGGAAAAAGGGGCAGCTGGATTCGGGCTACGCAGAACTCGGGCAAACCTGGTCTCAACTCAAACCGATACGACTCAGTCCCGACAGGACGGCCATACTATTCGGTGCCGGCTACGATCCCGGTGCAGAAGATCGGCCCTATGACAGTGGCGCCAGACGCTATGGGTCACCCGCCAGAGAGCCCTCAATGGGCCGCGGAATTTTTATCATCCAGCCGGAAACAGGAGCGGTACTCAGGTTTTTTGGCCCGGCTAACGGTCTGAAGGACAGCATTCCGGCAACCGCCGCCATCGCCAACAACCCATCAACCCGGTTGGCCGAAGCGGCCTACCTCGGGGATACCGGCGGTAACATCTGGAAAATCAGCCTGACCGACGCATCGACAGGACTCACAACCACTGACGCAACGAAATGGTCTCTCACTAAACTCGCTTCGCTCGGCGATCCGGCAGATCCCCATAAATCCGGGTCGAATGCCAGAAAATTTCTGAACTCACCCGACATCATCACGATCAAGGGGGGCCGGGTATTGATGATAGGCTCGGGCGACAGGGAAAAACCGTTCGACAGGACGGTGCAAAACCGACTCTACATGCTCAAGGATACACAAGGCCAGACGCCCCTTCAGTGCGAAGGCGATGAGAAAGACTGCGCCCTGTTCGATGCCACCGATCCCTCGCGCACTATCCCCGTGGATGCCCCTGGATGGTATGTACGATTGGGTTCAGGAGAAAAAACAGTGGGTGCCGCGGTCACGGATAATGGCGTTACATACTTTCCAGTTCATGGCTATGCCGATCCTTCCGGGTCTGACTGCAGTCAGACCCGCCTGGGTATCGCTCGGATTTATGGCATCAAATCAGATACGGGTGGACCCGCACTCTACAAAGATTCGCTAGGCAACCCCACCCGATTCGAGAACTTGGCAACTGCGGGAATCCCCCCCGCCCCGGCGCTTGCCATTATCCCAGTCAGCCGCAACCAGAATGGGGTGACTACCACGGAACATCACTCGATTGTCCTCTCAGGAACACACGTCGCCAGCGATACCTTGCTGCCGCAAAAGCGAATTTTCATCTATTGGTATCAGGAGGGCCTGGACTATTGAGCCGAAAAAAACCGTTCTTCCCGAATCTGGACTGTAGCCCCATCCTGTAATTCGGCAAATGATTCCGCAGGACATCACCACACGTGGTGAAGGTATGCAGGGGGGTAGAGATGGAGCAGGATCGGCTTTTTGCAGCAGGATCTTCTGGCACGAAGCGTCCTACCTCTGCTGAAAGCACCGTGGATTATGGATATCGATTGCCTTCATGGGTGACCACCATGCGGGAGGAAAGGCTATGAATACACCGTACGGGTGACATCCCTCCCGCATGAGGCGCTGACCCTTACGCGGCTTTATCGGAGTCGTGACTCGGTGATGGGATCAGAAAAAAATCATAGGTGCGGAATTTTTCATGTACCTCCCTGTCCTATGATCGTTGCCGTTAGACCAACAGTCTTTCGGTAGCATAAACCAAGCAACAACAAGCGTTCTGGAGGTTAACATGGCTGCAATTAGTGCAGGCGATATCGCCGTAGCGGACAAGCCGCTACTCGACAAAAAATGGCTCACTTTCTCTTTCGCGATCTATACCATTTTCTACATATGGGTTCGCTGGTATGAGGGAGTTTATGGCTGGTCAGCAGGTCTCGACTCATTCGCACCTGAGTTCGAAACCTACTGGATGAACTTCCTGTACACCGAAATCGTATTGGAAGTATCAACTGCCTCCATCCTGTGGGGCTACATCTGGAAGAGCCGTGACCGCAACATGGCAGCAATGGCGCCGCGTGAAGAGCTGCGTCGCAACATGACCCACCTGATCTGGTTGTTCGCCTATGCAAACGCCATCTACTGGGGCGCTTCCTACTTCACCGAGCAGGACGGCACCTGGCATCAGAC
>JBILXN010000161.1:0-5621 GCA_044378425.1 Methylococcaceae bacterium | reverse complement strand
TAGATCGGAGCGGGGGCGTCCGGTAAATAAATAAGTAACATCGGCACCGGATGCCTTGAGTTTGGGGGCCAGTGCCCTGGCTCGGGTGATGTGTCCATTACCTGTGCCTTGTACGCCATAGAAAATTTTCACGGCAGTACACACTCCATGCTAGCCAGTGCTATCACTGATCCCATGGCAGCGCCTATCAGGGTGTCGGTCGGAAAGTGAACACCGAGGATGACCCGCGAGATACCCATTAATGTAGCCCAGGTCAGTGGAATCAAACCATACTGGGGATAAAACATCGTAATGGTTGTGGCTACCAGGAAAGCTGCAGAAGTATGGCCGGATGGAAAACTAAACCGATCCGATGGCGTCACGAAACCTGGGATATTCAGAGTCACCGGTGGCCGGTCGCGTCGACAGATATTCTTCACTGCCGTATAGACGGGTCTTTCTAACAAAAAAGCGAGTAAAAGACAGGTCAGCATGTCGATATCGTATTTAACACCCGACCAGAATAAGTATGCCATTAACAAGAGATAGAGAGGGCCATCACCTGTCTTCGAAATAAGTCGGGCACAAGAGACAAGAAACCGTTTGGTTTTTCGGTTAGATACCCACATAAAAATGCTGATATCGTAGGCTTGTATCGTGTCAATGACCTTCATGACTAAATCTCCCCAGATAGACCAATGGTGCCGTTACATCCAAGCGGAATTGAGCTTAAAAAACTCCAAGGTGGAGTGTGTACGTTAGTCGTTCTGCGTGACAGGGCTATTAAAGCCGTATGAAGATAATATTGCAGGTCGAAGTGTAGTTTTATGGCTTAATAGGATTAAGTTCTAGCCGTCGGCATCCAACAGCGTGAGTGCTCCAACGTGTTGCTCGACTTTGTGCCAGCGGATCAACTCCAGTCTGCCGTCATGATGTTCGACAATTGCGCTGCAGCTCTCGACAAAATCACCGGTGTTGATATACAGAAATCCGCCTATATCCTTGATTTCAGCGTGATGTATATGGCCGCATATCACCCCATCCAGTCCTTGATCATTAAGGGTGCTGACGATGCTCTCCTCGTAGTCCGAAATAAATTGGACAGCATTTTTGACCTTATATTTAACGAACGCAGCCAAAGAAAAGTGTGATTGAACGCCCATGAAGCGGCGCAAGATACCGAGTAACCGGTTGATTTCGAGTAGCAAGTCATAGCCTTTGCTACCCAGTTTTGCGATCCATTTGTGATACTTGGCAATGGTGTCATATTCATCGCCGTGGACAACCAGTAGCCGTTTGCCATCGGCGGTGGTGTGGATATCTGATGTCTTGACGATAATGTCACCGAAAACATAATTATCATAATCACGAATGTTTTCGTCATGATTGCCGGGGACATAAATGACCTGGGTACCATGGCGGGCTTTTCGTAAGACTTTTTGGATGATAGTGTTATGGTCTCTTGGCCAATACACCTTTTTGGATAGCGCCCAAAAATCTATGATATCGCCAACGAGGTAAAGCACCTCGCTGTCATTATATTTTAGAAAGTCGAGCAGCACATCAGCCTGACACTGAGTGGATCCGATATGCAAGTCTGATATCCATATGGTTCGGTAACGATATTCGCTCATAGACGGCGTGCTGTATTGCAGAAATTTCGTGATATATCCTGATGGCTATACTTATTGCTGGAAGCGATCATTGCGCAGAATAGACAGGGCTGACGAGAAGGTTACGGATGACGCCCTGGTATGGGTGCGAGATGGTTTTCGAAGCGTCGCGCGCAATCATCCCAGCTATAGCCCAAAGCATAACGGCGGCAATCGTCGCGATTGAGTGTCAGGGCAGTTTCTATAGCCAATGCAAGGTCATCGTGAAGGCAGCCCACCTTTTCGCTGAGGATGACGTCCCGCGGCCCCTGCACCGGAAAGGCAGCGACCGCAACGCCACATGCCAGGGCCTCCAGCATAACGAGGCCAAAGGTATCGGTCAGGCTGGGAAAGACGAAAACATCGGCATCGGCAAGGTGATTTGCGAGATCCTCGCCATACTTAAAACCCAGAAACACAGCGTCAGGATAACGCTGCTCCAGCGCCGTCCGCTGCGGGCCATCACCGATAATGATCTTTATGCCCGGAACCTTAAGATCCAAGAATGCCTCGATATTTTTTTCGACGGCCACACGTCCGACATAGACCAGTTTGGCGCCAGAACCCTTTATTGTTGCCCTTTGATGTGGCTTGAACAGTGCGGTATCAACACCCCGTGACCACAGCACCGGGTTGTTTATTCCATGATTTCGGAGTTGTGCGACCAAACCGGGAGTAGCGGCCAGGGTGCGTTCGCCAGCGTTATGAAACCAGCTCAGGAAACGGTATCCCCAAGACAGTGGGATACCTGTTCGCACGTTGATGTATTCAGCAAAAAGGGTATGAAAGGAGGTGGTGAAAGGCAGGCCGCGTTTTTGGCAATACTGGCGTGCAGCCAGACCGAGCGGGCCCTCGGTCGCGATATGTATGGCATCAGGCCGTAGAGCGTCCAGGCGTTCTGTCAGCTTGCGTTTGCAGCCGAGCGCCAGTCGGATTTCAGGGTATGTCGGACAAGGCCAATTGTTGAACTGGTCAGGCGTAAAGGTCTCAACAAAGTGCCCCTGCTCTCTCAGTTTCCGAACGACGTTGCTTAAAGTTGTCACCACGCCATTGATTTGAGGGTGCCAGGCGTCGGTAATCAGGGCAAGTTTCACGTATGGGTCCTCGGCTGACCGGGTACGGGGTCCGGTTTGTTGTTTGAATCGGGCTCAGAACGACTGTGCAAGCCAAAGTGACCAACCGACTTTTACCCTGCCGTGTGTGCCTGAACGACTAAATTACGGGCTTCTGATGAAGGGATGTTGAACAAACCGTTACTTTTGGATGACGGTTGGTGATTGATTGGGGTAAGGGCCTAGCCCTGACGCTGTTAAGAGATTCCAGGATTTGCAAGCGAGCAGCTCTGGCCAGTTGGTCGCGCCGCAAGCCGTTCGGCAAGGGTGGGCAATAATGCAGATCGAGGTCGATCCGTTTCAATTTCAGAATACTGAGGAGATGGGGCAGGAAGGCATCATCGCCAATAAAAGGCGCAGGTTGAGCAGCCTCGCCTTTATAGCGCAATGCAATGGCTTGAACCGTAACACCGGCCAGCTGTGCGGGTAGAAACAGCTTGCCATGAAAGCGCTGAACCTGATGGCCGCTCGTGGTGGTGCCTTCAGGGAACAGCACCATGAGATTGCCACGGCGCAACAGCCAGGTCATGGTTTCGCAGGCAGTCGCCGTCTGTGCCGCATCCCCTCGACGGATGAAGAGCGTGCCGATGTTCCGGGCAAGGCGTCCTATGACCGGCCACGCAGCAATCTCCTCTTTGGCGACAAACAGGCAGGGTGACTGCGCACCAATCGCGATGATGTCCAGCCATGAAATATGATTGGCGACCACCAGTCCTGCCTTTTGCGGGAGGCTGCCGCTGATATGCAGATGCAGATTGAGAATCCGGCACACTACTTGATGCCAGTGACGAACGATTGCACTGCAATAGTGATCGGCTCGACGCCCGCAATACCGGCGCAGTAATGGCATCAGCGTCGAGACAGTAAGCAGTCCCAGAAGAAAAAGCCCCGCAATGGAAAAACCTTTAAACCAGAGTCGGAATAAGCTCATGGCCTGGCTCCGGATGTGTCGGCATAAACCGCTTTTCGTAGCGGGATTGAAGTCGTGTCAGATCCAGCAGGATAAAAACATCCATCACGTTGAAATCCGGGTCCCAACACGGTTGGCCGCAGATCTGGCAGCCCAGGCGCAGATAGGCCTGTAATAATGGCGGAATACCGCTTTCATCACGGACACAACGAAGATGATCGGGGACTGGCAGTAGCGGGTGAACGTTGAGATCGCGGGACGCAAATTGATCGGGCCGGATCTGGCCATAAACCGCGTCGACGGCAAAGCCACTCGGACCCGGCGCGATGCTGGCGCAACCCATCAGGTAGGTGAAATGTCCCTGCGCGACATACTCCGAGAGACCACTCCAGAGTGTGCCCAGTACCACGCTGCCGCGATGGGCAGAATCGACGCAGGTGCGGCCAATTTCGAGAAAGCGACCGGGCAGGCTGAGAACCCTGTCGAGCTTAAACTCAGACTCCGAGTAGAAACGGCCCAGGCGGAGGGCCGCTACATCGGTAAGGAGGCGAGTAGAGGCTACGATGTCGCCCGATCGGGTGTCCCGCACCAGCAGATGATCACAATAATCATCGATCTCGTCATAATCCAGACCGGGAATGCGGGTTTTGAGGCAGGCCCCCATTTCCCCGGCGAAAATCCTGTAACGCAAGGACTGAGAGGCGCGAATGCTGGCCAGGTCGCAAGCGATTTCCGCCCGATAGCGGCGACTATGCGCTGGATTGATGCTGATATCGGATGCCGTCATGAGGATTCCGTAAAGGCCTGAAACTGGCGCAACGATACGGGTAACTCATGAAGGCGATATTGCGGCGCAATGAAAAAATGATGAAGCCTGCAATGGCTGTTGTTGGCAGGCTGTCGGGCCTAGTCCGGAGTTGGGGCTATACGCCACCGTCCATGGCATTCCACTCTTCCTCCTGCAGTAATTCAGCTTTCTGTTTGCTGCAATCAATCCCCTCTTTAGCTGAACGGGCCAGGCAGTCAGCGTAGACTTTTTTCAGGGCGATATTCCTCGTTCAACTCACCATCAGCCGACAGGTCGGTCTTGAGACCAGCACATCAAGAGCTGCTGAGGGTCAAGCGGGTCATGATGCTGGCAGCACCGGCCGGGAGCAGTCGCACATCCTTCAGATAAATGCGCGAGTCAGGAAGGTTGGCTTGTTCGATCAGGAAGCCGCGAATATTTTCAGCACGGCGCTGGGCCAGTTGGCGCAGGGTGAGGTCATCTACCCGCCAAGCCGCCAGCGTTTTAACTTTGGCGGTCGAAAACGCAGCGTCATTGAGACTGGCGCCGGGAGCCAGTGCGATCAGTTCCGGGGCATGAGGGTGCTGCTGGCGATAGAACCCGGTGAATAGCCGCCTGTAATCCTCAGCGCCCAGGTCGGGCACCGGGGCACCATGCAGTCGAACACCCTGACGGCGGAGTTCGGCACGTCGGTCGTTCTTCAGTTGTTCGTCAAGTGCCCTTTTGGCCAGTGCCAGTCGATCACGTTCGGGATCGGCCGATGCCTGGATGTCGAGACTGAATTCGGGTCGGTCTGTCAGCGTCGAGGCAATCCGGGTCAGTTGTTCCTGGCTGGCCGGGTTCAATTCCTCCGCACCGGCAGCGAATCCCACGCTATCAAGAGGCTCGTCGCCCGCGCGGATGGCGTCATTCATCAGATTGAAGGGCGACTGAAACAGTTTGCTGAATAGCCCGATAAAGACATCGCGATACAGTGTCAGCAGGCTGAATTGCGGATTATCGAGATTACCGCTGATCGGCAGGTCAAGGTCGATGCGACCGCCGCTATCTTTCAGTAACGCTACCGCCAGATCCGCCAGCCAGGACGAGGCGTTCGGATGGTCCACCCGTTCGCCCAGGGTTAGCCGATCCAGAACCGCCCGGTTTTCGACCGCCAGCCTGCCCTGTATGAGTCTGTAGCG
>JBILXN010000160.1:0-5656 GCA_044378425.1 Methylococcaceae bacterium | reverse complement strand
AGCGTGCAGCAACCAGTTCATCGGTCTCACCATAAATGGCCCGCCGCTCGGAATGGCCGACAATGGCTAGGGAACACCCAAATTCTTTGAGCATTTTCGCAGACACTTCACCTGTATAGGCTCCCTCGTCCTGATCAGCAACATTTTGGGCGCCCAGGCGGATGCCCCTGCCCGCGATAACCGACGAGACTTCAGGGATAAACACAGCGGACGGGCAGACGCCTACCTCAGCCGGGCAGTCTGCAGGCAAGCCAGCCAAGATGTCCGTGATCAGCTTAACCGCGCTATCGCGGGTGCCATTCATTTTCCAGTTGCCGACGACCAAGGGGCGACGCGCCATGTTTATCTCCGTCACATTCCAAAAGCGGACGATCGTAACGATTTTTTAGTGATGATTCAAGCGACAGAATCATCATTTGGATTGATGCTGCCTGATGATCGCCCGTGCATGGACGTTTCGTGCTGATAGGTCTGTGCTATGACAACAAAGGCCAGGAAATCGTAAGTCGTGTGAATGAGTATCGGGGTCAGCAAGTTTTTTTCGTTTCCTGCATCCAGCGACAAACCCAGGTACACACCCGATAACCCAGCCAGAAGCCCATAAAGCGGTGACACCCAATGCAACACCGCGAAGATGACATTGCTTAATAATAGGCCGGCCCACCAGCCCCAGTTGTGCTCAAACCATGGTTGCAGACAGCCACGAAACAGAATTTCCTCGGCGACCCCGGCTAACAGTGCCAAATACAGGAGTTCGCCGCCATGACAGACGGCAAGTATCGGACCGAGTCCTTTTACAAGAAAAGTCCTGATTTCCCGCATATGTGACCCGTTATAGCTGAGACTGAATACGCCATAGAGGGGCAGGGCACCCAGTAGGCCAAGAGCTGCTCCGGAGAGTGATAACAGCAGGTTTGTTAACGGGTCTATAGATACCAGGGAACCGATCAGGTAAGCCAATGCGATCAGCCCGCCTTCAAACAAGGTTGCCAGGTTAAGGAAACTAGTCTTGGTGAGGGCCATCAGGCGATCGGTTCGTTTTGCCAGTTGCGATAAGGGTTGCTGGCAAGGCACGTATTGTAATAGCGAATGTCTTCGGTAACTTCCTCACCTAACCAACCGGGCCTGTCAAAGGGCTCATCGGGATGATCCAATTCAATCTCTGCGACAATGAGGCCGGCATTGTCGCCCTGAAACACGTCAATCTCCCACGTATGCACTCCAACGTCGATGTAAAAACGAACCTTCTGGATCAGCGGCTTACAACTTAGCGCGTCAAGCATTCGATGAGCATCGAGTAGTGGTATGTCGTATTCAAACTCCAGCCGTTGGGCCCCGATAGTAGCGCTCTTGATGTTAAGAGTGGCTGCTTCATCTTCTATTCTTACGCGCACTGAACAATGTCTCTCGTCGGTGAGATAACCTTGGCGCATGAAGGTAGAGGCTCTGGCCTCCCGTCGCCAGCTATCTGATGCGACCAGAAATTTACGTTCGATTTCGAGGTGACTCATGACCTAATCTAAAAGCCAAGATGCTTGCGCCGCCAGCGGGCGATAGGTTCCTCGTACATGAGAAACAAGGCCACACTCAAAATGACTGCCCCTGCCAGATAGCGTCCGGCCACCACGGCGCCGACGCCACTAATAAGCGCAAACAGGATAAGCACTTCCTTAAAAGCGGTAAAAACGATATCTCTTTCATTCATGGCATGGCTCCAGGTTTTGATGAATCAGGCCTGTTGCAACTGGTCCTGTGCCCAGTCTTCCCAGTAGGGTTTAGGATGGAAACGTTCATGCAGGAAATCCACAAAGGTCCTCACTTTTGCTGAAAGATGCTTTCGGTGTGGATAGACCGCATGGATTTCCAGCGGGGCCGGCACATACTCTGTCAATACGGCTTGAAGGCGATTTTTGCGAATATCCTGACCCACCATGTACGTGGGCAGTATGACCAAACCCATGCCGCTAAGTGCCGCTATGCGAAGGGCATCTGCCACATTGGCCTGAAGTGTTCCAGTGACTTTTACCGTGGTGCTCTCACCGCCAGGAATATTGAACTGCCACTGATCGCGGGGCGCGAGACTGAGATTCACCAGACAATTATGTTGACGCAGATCCTCCGGCGTTGCGGGTGTGCCGTGTTTTTTGAAGTAGCTGGGTGCGCCACATACCACACGTTGCGAGGTTCCCAGTGAGCGGGCAATGAGACTCGAATCTTGCAGTTCGTCAAGATGGATCGCCAGGTCAAAACCTTCTTCTATGAGGTCGGAGTACCCGGTTTGAAGTGTGAGATCAACGTGCACGTCGGGGTACACCTCCATATAAGCCCCTATGGCGGGGGCCAGATGGTAAGAACCGAAGAAAGGACTGGCGCTCACCTTGAGTAATCCACGTGGCTCGGTTTGCAGGCGGGTGACCGCGAGTTCCATTTCTTCCATGTCATCAAGGATCTGTCGACAACGTTCGAGATAAACCGCACCTACCTCGGTGAGGTTGAGGTTTCGGGTCGTCCGGTTAAGTAAACGGATGCCGAGACCGTTCTCGAGTTGCATCACATGTTTCGTAGCCATGGCACGGGATAGGCCCAACTCCTTGGCGGCCGCAGCAAAGCTGCCTGCTTTGGCGACCTTTGTGAAAACCAGCATACTCGTCAATTTATCCATGGCTACCAGACGATTGTGATCTAAATTAAAACAATCAGTAATTCTTCTTGCTGATTGTTAACAAAACTGTGTTGTCCTGGGGGGCGTGCTTTATCCGCGTGCCATGCCAGGATGTTCACAATAAAATGTACTTTAGGGCTATTGTTGACTTTAGTCACTACTATCGGCGTGTCTGGGGCAGATTCAGTTGATGGCACGCACATGATTACTAGGAATTCTCCGGCTGCAATGAATTCGGCTTGCGCCAATGGCAAGGTTGAAGGGAGCCTCGCTCTCTGTCTTTTGTTTTGGAGGACGCAAGCCGCTCCAACCGCATGGTCTGGCATCCGGATGCCGAGGCAGATCTCGGGCTTTTGGCAGAAATACCAATACGGGGCCGGTAAATCATCAGTAAAGCTGTTGGCACCCACAAAGGCCTTTATCTCCAAAAGACGTGGTTCATGCGTTCGCAGCGTTTCTGGGTAGCCCGCCCTGAGAGGTTCTCGTGGATTGATCCAATTACGCAAGCAGTTGAACATCCCCTCGGTGTAACGCCTTCTTGAAGATGTTTTTCGAGTGTTTACATCGATCCTCGCAGGTTCACTCGCCATAAAGCTTGCGGATTATGCCCTCACGATGATGTCGCCATGATGCCAACTTCGGACGCCTCGGCATCACCCCCATTGGAAATAACCCCCCCGCCTTCAGCATGATGTTCCATTGGAAGAGGCTGTTCCTTGCTATCAGGAATTGAAAAATGTAAGAATCAGAGCGGAAAACCATCCATCCGTCGGTGTATGACTTGCGGGCTCGTACGACCACACATTACCACTGGACGGCACTACAACAACCTCGGAAAGGGGGGACAGCATGATGAGACACTTTTTTCGTGAAATGGCTTGCTTAATCGGACTGCTAGGCGTGGTCTCCACAGGCGCAGCTGAAATAGTCCTTAAAGACATCACAGAAATTACAGGGACTTGGCAACTTGAATCGGTTGCTTCCAATATC
Source organism: Methylococcaceae bacterium (assembly GCA_044378425.1). Classification (GTDB taxonomy): domain Bacteria; phylum Pseudomonadota; class Gammaproteobacteria; order Methylococcales; family Methylococcaceae; genus UBA6136. Next base: position 2,004 of record JBILXN010000160.1, on the reverse strand, counting down.
GATAGACCAAGGATTGAAGAGAATCGCACATGGGAATTCCGTCCGGACGGCGTTATTGTGACCAGCGGCTACAATCGCCACTTTAAGACTGATGACCGTCATGAGTGGGCATTCAAGATCGTGAATGGCAAGATCGTGGCCGATGATCCGGGTCGACCTGGACGCACGATAGACTATTCCGTCTATAAGAAGGAAGGGAATGAACTCATCCTGAAAGGCGGACTCGAAGGATTCTACTTTTTCAAAAAAAAATAAAGGGAGCGCACTATCATGATTAAAGATCTTTTCAAATTCGGTAAACCGGACATCCTGATGTGGTCTGGTATCGGTGTTTTCAGCATTATTCTGATTATCGCATTCAGTCTGATATCCACAGGTGGTGGGTTGGTAGTGAAAGACCTGTTTGGAATGGCCATGATCCTGATCTTGCCGGGCTACGTTGTCGTGAAACTCTATCTTGACAACGTACAGATCAGCGAAAACCTCACCAAGAACGAGGACGTCAACAAGGCGATTGACTTGCTGATTATGTCCATTGGCATCAGTATTTCCACCATTATTCCGATGAACTTCATATGGAACTACATGTTGACCATGGGGGGCGGCGAAGCCACGACCACGGGTGGCGGCAACAACTTATGGGGCAATGTCGATGAGGAAATGATTTACACGGGCAATGCCAGTTGGCGATCCCTCTTTACGGTCATTGTTGTTATCGGCCTGGCTATTGGATACAAGGTTTTCGACAACAAGCGCAAGAGTAAATGACGCACATGTCCGACAAGCCCGATGTGAGTACCAAGCCCTCGTTTTTTCAGGTGCTAGGTAGCGTCGCTGCAGCTGCCTTCGGTGTCCAGAGCAGTGCAAATCGTGAACGCGATTTTCGATCCGGCTCTGTCAGGGTGTATGTTCTGGCCTCTGTCGGTTTCACCATAGTGTTCGTGGTAAGCATAATTGCAGTGGTTCGTGCAGTGCTGGCTTAAGTGTTAGCGATACCAAAAAAACCCGCTTCGGCGGGTTTTTTGTTGTGTACAACTGTAAGCCATAACAGTGACAAATACGGTCAGCTAGTCATCATCGACAGGTTGGGCACCTCAATTAACCTCTGATCAGTGGGGGCATCAGTTAAAATGGTGGCCATTCGATGACTATCGGAAGAAATGGGATTGAGAAGCGCTCGGCGATCAAAAATGACCTCTTTGCTCCGCAGAGGAGGGAAGGCCAGATCGATCATTTGGGTGATCCACTGGCGCGGATTGATGTGTGCATTGACTTCAAGGCGCTAGCCGCATCGGTGGATCAAGTGGCGGTGCGAGAACATAACCTCAAAGGTGGGCGTCCGGCCTATCCCACAGGGACCATGGTGCGTATTTTGATTCTGAAGCGACTCAACAATCATTCGGACGAACGGATGGCGTTTCTTCTTTTGGATTGATCGAACTATCAGCGTATCTGTGGCCTGACGCATTCACTGAAGGTGCCTGATCGGACCACAATCTGGAGTTTTGAGAATCAAATAGATGGATCTAAAAACTGCACTTAGTACTTCGACGAGGTTGCTCTTGCCATGAGCAACACTTGAATGGATAGCCGGATGCGCTGAAAGGTGCACGCACGGTTAGGGGAGAGGAGACGGGGAAACGGTCTGCTGCGTCCTGTCTCTTACTTTACCGTCAATCTGGCAATGGCTGTATGTGGCATTTGTGATCGACGAATATGCGTCGCCGCATTGTCGGATGGCGCGTGAGTCGCAAATCGAATTATTTATAGCGGGATACTATGGCTGACACGATTACACCTCTGTTCCAGCGGGCGGCGACAAGTACGGACGGGTCGAAGGTCATTTTGACCTATAACGAGGATCTGGGCTCAACGACGGCCGCAGCCAGCGCATTTGCAGTGAAGGTGGGTGGCGTTGCCGTTACGGTGAGCGCTGTTGCCGTTGCCGGGAAGACGGTTGTTCTGACCTTGCCAAGCCCCGTGAAGACGGGCCAGGCGGTAACG
>JBILXN010000159.1:0-5660 GCA_044378425.1 Methylococcaceae bacterium | reverse complement strand
ACCCGGGCGGTTCGGGCTCGGCTATCGACTTCGATGCCTTCGGCACCCGCGACGCAGGCTTTACCCATGCCCCGGGCAACGACAGCGGCGTGAGATGTCTTGCCGCCACGGCTGGTCAGAATTCCCTGAGCGGCAAAAAAACCGTGAATGTCTTCGGGTTTGGTTTCCTCGCGAACCAGTATCACTTTTTCGCCGCCCCGTCCCAGCAGTTCGGCTTGGTCGGCGTCGAACACACAACGCCCGCTTGCTGCGCCGGGCGAGGCCGGCAGGCCTTGGGCAACGGGGGGGTGATTATGCTGAGGGTCAAGTCTTGGGTGCAGCAGTTGCTCCAGTAGAGCGGGATTAACCCGAACCAGTGCCTGCTCCTTGTTGATCAAACCTTCGCCATACATTTCGACCGAGGTTCGCACCATGGCTGCGGCATTCATCTTGCCATTACGGGTTTGCAGGCAATACAGCACACCCTTCTCGATGGTGTATTCATAGTCCTGCACTTCGCGATAGTGCGCTTCCAGTTTATGCCTGAGATCAACCAGCTGGCGGTAAAGAGCGGGCATTTCACTCGCCATTTCGGCGACCGGCCTGGGTGTTCTGATACCGGCAACGACATCTTCGCCCTGAGCATTGACCAGATATTCGCCGTACATCTCGTTTTCGCCGGTACCCGGATTGCGGGTAAAGCCAACGCCAGTGGCGCAGTCGTTACCCATGTTGCCGAATACCATGCTGACAATATTGACGGCGGTGCCATTGGCCTGATCGGGTGTGATGTGGAATTCACGGCGGTAGTCCACTGCGCGTTTGCCCATCCACGAAGTGAATACGGCGCGGATGGCGATCTCCAGCTGCTCGTATACGTTTTCGGGGAAAGGTTTGCCGGTTTCCCTGAGGACGATCCGCAGGAAACGCTCGCTGGCTTCGCGCAGCCAGGCTGCATCAAGGGCGAGGTCCGATGAGACGCCGGCAGCCCGCTTGACGGCAGCGAACTCCTGATCGAAGCATTCCTCCGGCACCCCTAGCGCGACCTTGCCGAAAAGCTGGATGAAACGGCGGAAGGCATCGTAGCCAAAACGTTCGTTGCCCGTCATGTCTATCAGGCCGCGCAGTGTCACTTGATTCAGGCCGAGATTGAGTATGGTGTCCATCATGCCGGGCATGGACATGGCGGAGCCGGAACGAACCGAGACAAGCAGGGGATTGCTCTGACTGCCGAAGTTTTTGCCGGTTTTAATCTCGAGTGCCTGAATGTTATGCAGAACCTGATCCATCAGGCCGATGGGCAGGGTGTTGTCGCGCAGATACTCGAGGCAGGCCTCGGTAGTAATCACAAACCCAGGCGGTACGTTGATACCCAGCTGGGTCATGCCACAAAGATTGGCGCCCTTGCCGCCCAAAAGGTGCTTGTTTCTACCGTCACCTTCAGCAAAAGCATAGACATATCTGTTCTGCATCAGTCGCTCCTCGTATACCAGGCTGTTATGGGGCGGCAGGATCTGCCACCTGTTTTTTAATATTGTCGTCGCTTGAGGCGATAGTTTTCCGTGTGTTCCAGAACTTGCAATTGGGCTAGCGCTTTCATGAGTTCAAGCCGGGCCTGATCTTTGTCGCTAAACAGGGGTCTGCTGCGAAGTTGCTCGATAGCGCTGTTTCTGGCCGCTAGGGCGGCATCTTCGTTTATCTCGCCAGACCGCAATATCTGGTCGGCCAGTATCGTGAGCAGATTGTCCTTAACCTCAAGGTAACCGCCTGACAGATAAAAGAACTGGTCTTCTCCACTAGCCAATTGCAAGCGAATCTCGCCGGGTCTCAGTGCTGTCAGCAGCGCAACATGACGCGGCAAGATACAGATCTCGCCGAGGGCTGCGGGCGCGACCAGTTTTCGGCAAAGCCCGGAAAAAATGGCGCGATCTATATCGGCGATCTCGACTTGCAGAAGTTGAGGGAGATTATCCATTAATGTCCGCTCTGATGCCCGTGCAAACTGTAACCCGCCTGTTGCATGGCCAACAGAATAATGGGTACCGCATGGTCGGGGGCAATATGGTCAGTATTGATGATGAGGTCAAAATTCTTGGCATAGGCGAGGCCACAGTGTTCGTAGCTGTCATGGAACAGCCGCTCTATGGCGCGGTGACGTTTTGTATTGATTTCGTAGACCTTTCTTTCCGCGGTATCCAGCGAGATGCCTAACTCATCTGCTAACCGTCTGGCGCAGGTCAAGCGGGAGCCAACGATTCGGACGCGAAACGCCTTTCTGCCTGCCAGTATGAGATGGGCGCCACGCCCCATGAGCAGGCCGTCGTGCTGAGCAAGTTCCAGTACCGCCTCGAATAGCGCCCGGCGGTAGTTGTGGAGATCGCTGCTACTGCCGGTGAGTGCACCATAAATAAAAGAAGATACGGCAGAGGGACCGCATTCCTCTTCGGGATCCATCTGTGAGGGATCCAGGTGTGATTGGTGGGCGGCAAGTTCAAGGATATTGCGGTCGTGGACGGGGATTTTGAGAATCTGGCCCAGTTGCTGTGCGATCTGCTCACCGCCCGCCCCACAGTCTCGCGACAAGGTCACCACCAGCGCGGGTTGCGGCTCGCCCGCCTTGCGGGCCTGAACCTGATCCCTGGCAATCAATGCGCTTAGAAAGGCATAGGGGTCGGTGCATACCATGGCCGGTTCCTCATGTTGATTCTTGCGCGGCATCATCGAAGCAAACCCGGCCTGCAAGGCCGAGTTGTCTTCTGCTGAAGATCGCGCGATTTAAGCCGTCACTATGACTCGCACGGCGTCTAGCCTGAGATTGGCCGACTGTATACAGGCATTCATCTCCAGCGCATTTGCCTTGATCTGATCCAGTTCCTCCTGGCGAACATTCGGGTTGACCTTGCGCAGGGCGGCGATCCGCTTGAGTTCCGAAGTCATGGTGCCGAGCATGCGTTGACCGCTGGCGCCGATGATGTCGGGAATGTGTTTTTTGGCGCGCGCCTCGCCGAGTTTGATGGATTTCTCGATGAGTTTTCGCTGGCTGCGAATCAGTTCCAGTGCATGTTCACGGTCGTAATGGCGATGAATCTGCTCGAAACTGTCATAGGGCAGGGTGCTGACGTCGTTTCCATCCTGATCGAACAGGGTGCGGATCAGGGTGGGTGGGAAAAACCGGGCGACATGCAAACGCTTGGGGGCGGTGCAGTCGAGTACGTGGAAGCACTCGACCAGCAGTTGACCCGGGTCGAGGTCGGGATGCCGCAATACGCTGATAGCCGCATTCCCATGCTCGCTATTGAGCAGCAGATCAATGGCCCCTCTCACCATGGGGTGTTCCCATGTCAGAAACAGCATATCCTCCCGGGCCAGTCCGATAGTCCGGGAAAGTGTGACGGTGGTGCCCTCATCCGGCAGTTCGGGAAATTGCATTCGCATGTGTTCGCCCGGTCTGAGGATCAGGCAGTCGTCAGAATGTTCTTCGACACTGACGCCATAGGCATCGAACACTCGCTCCAGATAGGGCCATAACTGCGCGTCGTTATCGCTATGCTGGACCTTGGCGACCAGTTCCTTGGCGATGGTTGCGCGACAGGAGTTGAGTTCGAGCAGGCGGTCCCGACCTTGGTGAAGTTCGCGTTGGATATCTGCCGACAGTGCGCGGGTCTGGTTAATCAGGGCGGTTTCAGCCTCGGCATCCGGCGATGTCATAAGGTTTACGAGCGTTTCGCCGAGGCGTGAATGAACCGCTTGGGCAGCCGGATTGAGCTGGTTGAAGGCATTCAATCCCTCGTGATACCAGCGAAACAGCGTGCTTTGCGGACTATGCTCGAAGTAGGCAGCATGGATGCGTATGGTTTCTGTTTGGCCGATGCGATCAAGGCGCCCGATGCGCTGTTCCAGCAGGTCTGGATTTAATGGAAGGTCGAATAGCACCAGATGATGGGCAAACTGGAAGTTGCGGCCTTCACTGCCGATTTCCGAGCAGACCAGTACTTGGGCACCGTCTTCCTCGTCGGCGAACCAGGCAGCTGCCCGGTCGCGCGAGACAATGCTTAGCCCTTCATGGAACACGGCAGAGCGAATGCCGGCGGTACGCAGGGCATCTTCAAGATCCATGGCCGTTTCGGCCTGCTTGCAAATCACGAGGGCTTTCGCCGGTCGGATGGCCTTGAGTGTGTCGGTTAGCCAGTTTACGCGGGGGTCATGTCGCCACCATGACGTCGTGGCCTCAGGATTGAGGCTGGCCTGCCGTTCGGGGTGCAGCAGATCTTCCAGCGATGCACCAGGTTGCGCCTCATAGATCGCTGGCAGGCTGAGGGCAGTAGCATGCAGTTCCCGCCCGGGGAAGCCCTGTATGGTGGTGCGGGTATTACGAAACAGAACGCGGCCTGTGCCATGGCGGTCCAGCAGCAATTGAATCAGATCCTGCCGGGCCTGCTCCGATGCCGCGGGATCGTCGAGCCTGGCTAGCAATTCGTCGGCCAGATCAAGGGCGATGAATGCTCTGAGTCGCGATAGGGTTTCGAGATCAAGTTCGGGGTCATCCAGCAGGTGTTTAATGACATCGGCTAGCGCCTCGTACTCGCGTTCTTCCTTGAGGAAGCGGTCGAAGTTGTGAAAACGATCGGGATCCAGCAGTCGCAGTCGGGCAAAGTGACTTTGCTTACCGAGCTGCTCCGGTGTTGCGGTAAGGAGTAGCATGCCTGCGACGCGCTGGCCCAGTTCATCAATAAAGCGATATTCAGGGCTCACAGATTCACTGGTCCAGCCGAGGTGATGGGCTTCATCGACCACGCAGAGATCCCAGCCGGCCTCAATAGCCCTGGCCTGACGGACAGGGTCCTCCATAAAGAAGTCAAGGCTGGTGAGTACGAGTTGCTCACTCAGGAACGGATTCGCCTCGTGCGCTTCTAGGTAGCGCTCACTGTCGAAGAGGCTGAACTTGAGGTTAAAACGGCGCCGCATCTCCACCAGCCATTGGTGCAGTAGTGGGTCCGGCACGACAATTAGCACTCGCTCCGAGCGACCGGTCAGTAATTGGTGGTGGATAATGAGGCCGGCCTCTATGGTTTTGCCCAGGCCGACTTCATCGGCCAGCAAAACGCGTGGTGCCTCCCGGCTGGCTACCTCATGGGCAATGAATAACTGGTGCGGAATTGGGCTGGTGCGTCCGCCACAGAGTCCGCGCACCGGGGATTGCTCCAGTCGGCCAATCAGGTTGAGGGTTTCGTAGCGGAGATTGAACATGGCTGGGGCATCAAGTTGCCCGGTGAACAGCCTTTCCTGAGGGCGGTTAAACTGCAGGAAATGACTGAGGTCCATTTCCTCCACACTGACTGCGTCGCCGTCTTCGTCAACACCGATGTATGTCAGTATGCCTTGATGTTCATCTATTGCCGTGACGGTCAGCTTCAGCCCCTCATGGCTTTCAATCTTGTCCCCCAGCTGAAAGCGGACTCGGGTCAGCGGCGCATTGTTGGTGGCGTAAATGCGACGGTCACTTGCGGCAATGAATATGACGGTCACGCGGTTGGTTTCGACGGCTAGTACCATGCCAAGGCCCAATTCGGGCTCGGTCTCGCTGATCCAGCGTTGTCCTGGGACGAAGGTGGGCAAAATACAGTTCTCCTAAAATCATGTGGACTTCTTATGGCCTCGATTATAACCAAGCTAGGCATTCC
>JBILXN010000157.1:0-5749 GCA_044378425.1 Methylococcaceae bacterium | reverse complement strand
AGCGCCTTCTTGAATGCCATCGAGGCGGCATTCACCGCCTCGGCATCCATCGGGCCACTGACCATCTGATCTATGAGTTCCTTCGGAATCTTGGGTAGCGCTACTACCTGTTTCTTCTTGCTCGTCTTGTTTGGCATATATGCTCCTTGCCGCTACCTGATTCTTGGTCGGAGTCAGCCTCTATGGGAATTCTCTCCGCCACCGTTCGCCCCTAAACTAGGGTCAATAAGCGATGGGCTCTTAGCCTGGCGTCTTTGGTTAACCTCTCTCCAAGGCTCAAGTAACTCGGCATGATGGCAACCCATGAAACTTCGTCCATGCGAACGATTTATGTTGCTCTTGCGGCCCTGGGCACCGTATTCGGCGACATCGGCACCAGCCCCATGTATGCGGTGGCCGAGTGCATGCGGGTCGAGGGGCTCTCTTCTTCCGCCGAGTCGGTGCTGGGCGTCATCTCACTGATTTTCTGGTCGTTGCTGTTGGTGGTGACAGTGAAGTATCTGTTGTTTATTATGCGCGCCGATAATCAGGGAGGGGGCGGAATATTCGCGATTCTGGCTTTACTGAACGACTCCGGTCGCGTGGCGCCGTCCATGGCGGTCGTGTCCACCGGGATCGCGCTCCTGTCAGCTGGATTGCTGCTGGCGGATAGCATGATTACCCCAGCCCTATCAGTGATGGCGGCAGTCGATGGATTGCGGGTCGAGTTTGACGACATCGAACACTGGATCAAACTCGCCAGCCTCTTCATCATCCTCGGGTTGTTTGCGATCCAGCGCTACGGTACCGGGATGCTCGGCACATTGTTCGGGCCGATCATGCTGATATGGTTTACCGTGATCGCTGGCCTGGGACTGCTGAAGATCGTGGAAACGCCGGCAATTTTGTGGGCCTTATCGCCTTTGCCGGCGCTGCAGTTAATGACCTCGCTGACCTGGGTCGAAATTTTTAGTCTGATGGGTTCCGTTATGCTGGCCGTGACCGGGGCCGAGGCCATTTACGCGGATATGGGCCATTTTGGGCGCCGCCCCATCAGCATCGCTTGGTATAGCATTGCGCTGTTGTCTTTGCTGTTCAATTACTTTGGGCAGGGTGCGCAGTTATTACAGACGCCTTTTGTTCCGGGCAAAAGCCATTCACCCTTCTTTGCCCTTGTGCCCTCGGGTGGTATCTTGCCTTTGGTCATGTTGGCAACTACCGCCAGCATCATCGCTAGTCAAGCGGTGATCTCCGGCATGTTCTCGCTGGCCAGCCAGGCCATCCACATGAACTTCCTGCCTCGTCTCCGTATTGCTCAAACCTCGGAGCAAGCGTCTGGCCAGATTTACGTGCCTCGCGTCAACGCTCTCCTAGCCCTGGGGGCCGTCGGCTTCGTGCTTGGTTTTGATTCTCCCTCTGCGATGGCTGGGGCCTACGGCTTTGCCGTGGCGACTACGATGTTGCTGACCACCATCGCCTTTACCTTTGTCGTCTATTACGTATGGCGCTGGTCCTGGCTGAATATCCTCTTTTTCTGTCTCTGCGCTCTGCCGCTGGACGCCCTTTTTTTTGGAGCTGCACTCGCCAAATTACCGCAGGGTGGATATGTGCCGGCGTTGTTATCGCTCTTTTTAACCTGGTTCATGGCCAGTTGGGTGTTGGGCAATCGCCACCTGATGGGACGGGCGCAGCGTCTGGATATGCCGCTGCCGTTATTTTCGGAGCTAGTGGGTAACCGAAGTGATCTGCACTTTCAGAAACGTCCGGCCATCTTCTTTCAGCACCTGCCGTTTCCCGCCGATCTGGACGTCACGCCCCACGCGTTGCTCCGCCAGGTCCAGCTGACCTCAATGGTTTATCAGCCCACAGTGGTGGTGGAGTGGTTGACGACAGGGGTGCCGAGGGTAGATGACAGTCAACGGATACAGGTGGAGGCCTATGGGCACGAAATGTATAGAGTGACGGCGTCGTTTGGTTTTGCCGAGAGCGCTTCCATGGATGCCGTCGAACAACTTGGTCGTGACCGTGGGTGGTGGAAAAAGCCGGACGATGTGGTCTACTTCGCTGCCCGGGAAGACCTCCGTACCGGGGTCCGTAACAGTCTTCCCATCGCAATCCGCTGGCCATATCGATGGATGCACCGGCAGGATGAAAACCTGGCCCGAACCTTGAGGTTGCCGGCTTTGCATTACGTTGAGCTGGGCTTGACGGTGGATGTGTGAACTCGAGAGCAACGCGGTTCCGATTAGCCTATGTTCCTTCAAACGCATCAGTGGAGACCACCCTATGACAATAACCTCCCGCCTTATTGACTATCACCATGAAGGTAGACGCCATGAGGGTTTCTTTGCCTTTGACGCATCCGCATCAGCACCCTTACCCGCCGTTCTGGTGGCGCATACCTGGGCAGGTCGCGACGATTTCGCGTGTGGCAAGGCAATAAAACTTGCAGAAATGGGTTATGCCGCCTTTGCCCTCGATATGTATGGTGATGCACAAATCGGGGAAACGCCAGAAGCGTGTGCCCAACTCATGTCCGGTCTCATGAATGATCGTTCGGACCTCGCCGTCAGAATCAGTACAGCCCTCGCCTCTCTTCGCGCTCAAATGGAAGTAGATGCTGCCCGCGTTGCTGCGATTGGATTCTGCTTTGGTGGTCTCTGTGTACTCGATCTTGCCCGTAGTGGGGCTGATTTGCAGGGTGTGGTCAGTTTTCATGGGCTTTTCGCCGCGCCAGATCCGTTACCGATAAATCCAATTCTTGCCAAAGTTCTGATTCTGCATGGCTTTGAAGATCCAATGGCACAGCCTGAACAAGCCATTGATCTGGGACGTGAGTTGACCCGCGCGGGTGCTGACTGGCAATTGCACCTATATGGCAATACCCTGCACGCCTTTACCAACCCTAAAGCCAATAACGTCGCCGCCGGAACGGTCTACAACGCGACCACTGACGCCCGATCTTGGGAAAGCCTGCGGGATTTTCTGGATGAAGTGCTAAAATAAATCCCTTTTAGTCGCGCTCCGGAACTGCAGTATGGATCTTAATTTTCTCGACTTTGAACAACCGATTGCTGAACTTCAGGCCAAAATCGACGAATTGCGGCGGGTCGGTTTTGACAATGAAATCAATATCAGCGAAGAAATTGCCAAGCTCGAGGAAAAAAGCAGAAAGCTCACCGAGTCGGTCTTTGCCGAACTCAGCGCCTGGCAGATTTCGCAGTTATCCCGCCACCCCCAGCGACTGTATACCCTCGATTATATTGACCTGATCATTGAGGATTTCCATGAGTTGCATGGTGACAGGGCCTACGCCGATGACCCCGCAATCGTTGGTGGCATGGGGCTTTTGGATGGTATTCCTGTCATGCTTATCGGCCATCAAAAAGGCCGGGATACCAAGGAAAAAATCTACCGTAACTTTGGTATGCCAAGACCGGAGGGTTATCGCAAGGCACTTCGTCTCATGAAATTGGCCGAGCGATTCCAGATGCCTATCATCTGCCTCATCGATACTCCCGGCGCTTATCCCGGAATAGGCGCGGAAGAACGGGGGCAAAGCGAGGCAATTGCCCGCAATCTGTTTGAAATGTCCACCCTGCAAACCCCGATTGTCTGCATCATCATCGGCGAGGGTGGTTCTGGTGGTGCCCTGGCCATTGGCGTAGGTGACCGTCTGCTAATGATGCAATACAGTACCTATTCGGTCATTTCACCTGAGGGTTGCGCGTCGATACTTTGGAAAAGCGCAGACAAAGCCGAACTTGCCGCTGAGGCAATGGGCATTACCTCTGACAGACTAGAGGAACTGGGTCTTATCGACGAGATCGTCCCTGAACCCTTGGGCGGCTGTCACCGTGACCGCGAGCAAACCGCGCAAAATCTCAAAAACACCCTCAAACGAACGCTTGAAGATTTACGTCGAACGCCAATCAATCAGTTGGTTGATAATCGATACCAGAGACTGATGGGCTACGGTGTGTTCGAAGAGACGAACGCATAACCCATCCGGCGTGAGCCCTGCCCAACGCTCGGAGTTGTCCGCAGTTTCACTGGGGAAAATTCTTGAGCGATACCCCCCTGCCCCCCACTATTGGATTGCCTACAGCGGCGGATTGGACTCCATGGTGTTGCTGGCGCTTTGCGCTAACCTCGCAAAAACCCAGACGTCCATGCGCTTCGCCGCACTCCATGTTCACCACGGTTTGCAAAGCTGCGCCGACACGTGGGTGGATCACTGTCACCATTGGTGCCAGTTGCTTGGGATTCCCTTAAATGTCGTTTGGCTTGATGCCAGGGCAAAATCAGGACAAAGCCCCGAAGAAACCGCCCGCAAAGCCCGCTATGCAGCGTTACGTCAGGCACTGCGCCCTGGTGATGTCCTGCTGACAGCCCATCATCTGGACGATCAGGCTGAGACGCTCCTACTGCAACTGCTAAGAGGGGCCGGCCTTGCGGGAATGGCCGCCATGCCAGAATCGGCTGAGTTTGAACCTGGACTACTGATTCGGCCATTACTGTCTTTTAGTCGCGAAGACCTGCTGGACTTCGCACGCAGTCAGTCACTGGAATGGATTGAAGATCCCAGCAATCAAACTAACCAGTACGATCGAAACTTCCTCCGCAACTCCATCATACCTCTGCTCAAACAACGCTGGCCGGGATTGACTCATACCCTAAGCCGCAGTGCCCGTCACTGTGCCGAGGCTGAAGGTTTGTTGACGGCGGATGCGAAAATCCTCCTAGAGCGTTGCAAGATGTCAAAGGATAGGCTCAGTCGGCGAGCCTTGCAGGATATTTCAGCCCCACATCAGCGGCAAGTACTCAGGGCGTGGATTAAGGAAAACCAGATGCGCATGCCGTCAACGCGTATCATTAACCGCATCCTGACCGAAACGATAAACGCTGCAGACGACAGAAATCCCATAGTCCACTGGCCTGAAGGCGAGATTCGTCGTTATCGAGACGCATTGTTTCTGCTACCTACCCTAGCTGGGTTCAAACTGCCAGAGTCTCAGACCTGGGGTGATGGCGAGCGCGTCACATTAGCTGGTGATAATGGCAGACTACAGCTTTTGGAAAATCATCAACCCGGCATCTCTGAACGACTGTGGGCTAGCCAAAATGTGACCATTCGTTACCGGCTGGGCGGTGAAGGCTTGCAACTGAAGGGTCGGGCTGGAACTCATGAGTTAAAAAAGCTATTTCAGGAAGTTGGCATCCCCCCCTGGATACGGGAGCGAACGCCTTTAATATTCATAGGATCACATCTCGCGGCTGTAGCTGGATTCTGGATTGCAGCAGAATTTTCAGCAAAACCAGACGAGCGGCAACTTTCAATTGAATGGTTACCGCCTGCCTGGATCAGAAAACACCTTCCGAACGGATAGGCTATCGCATGGTTGTCGTGACTACCCTGCCATTGAGAGGCTGGACCGCCCGGTTGTTGTTGTTATAGATGTTTTTCAGGGCGGTAAGCTGCTCCCCAGAAATCGTAATGGGCTGGGCAAAAATATAGAAATTGATCCCCTCTCCGCAGGGTGGGGTCGTAAGCGAACCCGCATAGGTGTAAAAGAGTGAGAGATTTTTGGGTAATAGTAGCGCAGGATTGAGATTGACCCAGCCAGTTTGATTCTTTGTGTTAGCTGTGGTGGGCATATTTTCTAAAACCTTCTGAAACTCGGCGTTATACTTTCCCGTAGTAACGAGGGAAGTCAGTACTACCGCTTTGCCATCATCCCGAATATTCACGAAATGTATCTCTGCTTAA
>JBILXN010000156.1:0-5758 GCA_044378425.1 Methylococcaceae bacterium | reverse complement strand
TAGAGGCCGGGCTGTACCTGGTACCCAAGGTCATAGAATGATCAGGTGGCTACCAGCCGCCTGCCTCGCCAACTTGTTCCCACAGGGCGCTTGCTGCTAGCGTGCGACTGGGGGAGACGCAGGATTTCGGAAACACATCAATGCATGAAAAAACCATAGCCGAACTGGTGCTTGGCCTCAAACAGAAGGATTACAGCAGCCTGGAACTGACGCAGGCTTTTCTCGCCCGCATCCAACAGCACGACACCGCGCTCAACAGCTTCATCACAGTGACCGAAGAAAGCGCGTTGGCAGCCGCCAAAGCGGCTGATGCCTGCATCGCGCAAGGCAATGCCGGCCCGCTGACCGGTGTGCCGATTGCACAGAAAGACATTTTCTGTACGGAGGGTGTGCGCTCCAGTTGTGGTTCGAAAATGCTCGACAACTTCATCTCCCCCTACGACGCGACCGTGGTTGAACGCTTCAAGCAGGCCGGTACCGTGATGCTGGGGAAGCTGAACATGGACGAGTTCGCGATGGGCTCATCCAATGAAACCAGCTACTACGGTCCGGTTCGCAATCCCTGGGACAAACAGGCAGTACCCGGCGGCTCTTCCGGCGGCTCGGCTGCCGCCGTCGCAGCGCGGCTCGTGCCGGGCGCGACCGGCACCGACACCGGCGGCTCCATCCGCCAGCCAGCCGCCTTCTGCGGCATTACGGGACTCAAGCCTACCTACGGGCTGGTCTCTCGCTGGGGGATGATCGCCTTTGCCTCCAGTCTTGATCAGGCCGGCCCCATGGCCCGCACCGCAGAGGATTGCGCACTGATGCTGCAGGCCATGGCCGGTTTCGATCCGCGCGACTCCACCTGTCTGGATCGACCGGTGCCTGATTACTCCGCCGCCCTCAACAACAGCCTCAAAGGCCTGCGCATAGGGCTGCCCCGTGAGTTCTTTGGTGACGGGCTGGACGCTGACATCGCACGCCTGATTCAGGACGCTGTGACTGAATATCAAAAACTGGGTGCGACGGTGAAAGAAGTCTCGCTACCCAATATGCACTTGTCGGCTCCGGCCTACTATGTCGTCGCCCCAGCCGAATGTTCGTCCAATCTGGCGCGCCTCGACGGAGTCCGCTACGGCCATCGCTGCGCTGCACCAAAAGATCTGAATGATCTCTACACCCGCTCCCGCGGCGAGGGTTTCGGTGCCGAAGTCCAGCGCCGCATCCTGATAGGGACCTACGCGCTATCGGCTGGCTACTATGACGCCTACTATCTCAAGGCACAGAAAATACGCCGCCTGATCAGCGATGATTTCAAGCGGGCCTTTGCCGAGGTCGATGTCATCATGGGGCCGACTGCGCCCTCGGTTGCCTTCCGTTTTGGCGAAAAAAGTGCCGACCCTATCGCGATGTATCTCTCGGACATCTACACCATTGCCGTGAATCTGGCGGGACTGCCCGGCATGTCAGTACCGGTGGGATTCTCCGGCGGTATGCCGGTGGGCATGCAAATCATCGGCAATTATTTTTCCGAAGCACAACTGCTTAATGTCGCCCACGGTTACCAGCAAGTCAGCGACTGGCATAAACGATCGCCGGCGTTGTAACGTTGCGGGCAGACAGGTCCCTCCACGCCAGCCTTACGGACTAACAGCGCAGGGCCATGCCGTCGGGTCGCGTTTTTGAAATGCTGTGGGACTGCCGCTATTGCGGCACCCGCAAACTGCTGGCCCGCAACCAGCGCTACTGCCCACAATGCGGCGCAACGCAGGATCCAGAGACCCGCTACTTCCCGGCTGAAAACGAGAAGATTGAGGTCACCGGTTACGAATACGAAGGTGTAGACAAGCAGTGTAAAGCCTGTCGGTCGCCCAATGGCGCACGTGCTGAGTTTTGCGGCCACTGCGGAGCGTCGCTCAGTAATGCGACTGCCGCACCACGGCTTGCGGTTCAGGTGCGTACCACCGAGGGAGCGTTTACCGAGAGTCTGTCCCTGCACCGCCAGCAGGAAGCGGCTCGGCGCGACCTGACAAACATGCTGCAAAAACCGGTGCGCCGGCCCGGTCGATTGCGGTGGGCCACGCGGATGGGTCTGGCCCTGATCATCGTGCTGATCTGTTCGCTTTTCTGGACGCGTCACAACATCGTGACCGTCACCGGTCACTACTGGCGGCAGGAGATCAGCATCGAGCGCTTCGGTCCGGTACTGGCGTCCATGTGGTGCAATCAACTGCCGCCGGGGGCCTACGGCGTGATGAGTCGCTCCGAGATCCGGAGTGACCACCGCGTTCCCGATCGCCAGGACTGTCATATCCACAGGGTAGACCGGGGTGATGGCAGCTATCGGGAAAAAACCGAATGCCAGTCACGCTACTGGAGCGAGCCGGTGTATGACCTGCGCTGCGATTACCGTATCGACCGTTGGCGCCCGAGCCGGACCGTGACGACCGAGGGCTTCAGTACCGCGCCCCGTTGGCCAGAGACCGGTCTCATCAGCAACCGTGCCTGCCTGGGCTGTGAGCGGGAAGGCGAACGTTCCGGCCGCTATGAACTGCTACTGCAGGCGAGCGGACAGAGAGAATTCCGTTGCGCGCTGCCGGAGGTGCGTTGGCGCGAACTGCCGGAAGGTTCTCGCTGGCGACTGGCCGTTGGCGCTCTGGACGATCGTCCTCGCTGTGACAGCCTGGCGCCTGCGGGCCCGGGCGAATAATTTTAGAACCCTACTCCTACTTACGTTAGAAGGTTGATGACCATGCAATGGGAAACAGTGATCGGGCTGGAAATCCACGCCCAGCTAGCCACCACATCGAAAATTTTCTCCGGCGCCGCTACCGCCTACGGAGCCGAACCCAACAGCCAAGCCTGTGCGGTGGACCTCGGTCTACCGGGTGTGTTGCCGGTTCTGAATCAGGAAGCGGTCAGCATGGCCGTCAAATTCGGCCTCGCAATAGGCGCCAGCATCACTCCCCGCTCGGTGTTTGCCCGCAAGAATTACTTTTACCCCGACCTGCCCAAAGGCTACCAGATCAGCCAGTATGACCTGCCAGTCGTCAGCATCGGCAGCCTGACCATCGAACTGGAGGGCGAGGAAAAAGTCATCGGCGTGACCCGCGCCCACCTGGAAGAAGACGCTGGCAAATCCCTGCATGAAGATTTCCATGGCTACACCGGCATTGACCTCAACCGGGCCGGTACCCCGTTACTCGAGATCGTATCCGAACCTGACATGCGCTCTGCCAAGGAGGCCGTGGCGTACATGAAGAAAATTCACTCGCTGGTTCGCTACCTGGAAATCTGCGATGGCAACATGCAGGAGGGCTCGTTCCGCTGCGATGCCAATGTATCGGTTCGCCCCAAGGGACAGGAAAAATTTGGCACCCGCGCCGAGATCAAGAACCTCAATTCCTTCCGCTTTGTCGAAAAGGCCATCAATTTCGAGGTCGAACGCCAGATCGAGATACTGGAAAATGGCGGCAGCGTCATTCAGGAAACCCGCCTCTACGACGCCAACAAGGACGAAACCCGATCCATGCGCAGCAAGGAGGAGGCGAACGACTACCGTTATTTCCCCGACCCTGACCTGCTGCCACTGGAAATAACCCCCGACTTCATCGCGGCGATCCGCACCCTCTTGCCGGAACTCCCCGATCAGAAACGCGACCGCTTCAAGTCAGAATATGGCCTGAACAGCTATGACGCCGGTGTCCTCACCGCGACACGGGACCTTGCGGATTACTTCGAAGCTGTAGTCACCGCGTCGGCCTGCGACCCCAAACTCTGCGCCAATTGGGTGATGGGTGATCTGTCTGCCGCCCTCAACAAGGCCGGGCTCGATATCGAACAAAGCCCGGTACAGCCAGACCGGCTCGCAGGGCTGATTCAGCGCATCGCTGACGACACCATCTCCGGCAAGATCGCCAAACAGGTTTTCGAAGCCCTCTGGGACGGCGCCACCGATGCCGACACCATCATCGAGCAACAGGGACTCAAACAGATCACTGACACCGGCGCAATAGAAACCATCATCGACCAGATCATCGCCGCCAACCCCGACCAGGTCGCCGGCTATCGCAGCGGCAAGGACAAACTGTTCGGCTTCTTTGTCGGCCAAGCCATGAAAGCCACGGGTGGGAAGGCGAATCCGGCTCAGTTGAATGAGCTATTAAAGAAGAAGCTTGAAGATCAGGATGTGGGATAGTAAGGAGCTTATGGAATAGGACGCCTGCATTATTGCGAGACATCATGCAGGCCCACTACAACAGACCGATGCCAAACACCCTAGTAAAATCACTCGGAAAGTCATACCTATTACTTCTATTGATAGCCTTCCTGTACGCGGCAGACCAGCTTCTAAGCCTGCCAGCTGCACCGATTATAGAGCCGGATTCACTGAGCTACATAAGCTTTTATCCCATCCGAACCGCTGGCTATCCCATTTTCCTTAAAATATTTACTCCAGAATTATCCATCACCCTTCAAGTATTAGTCTTTACTGCATCTCTCTTATATTTGGCAATAGAAACATTAAAAAACACGGGAAACGTTTTACCCGCCACCGCGCTGATGATTCTGATCATTTCAAACGCGGAACTGAATAGCTATCACTCGCGCATTATGACAGAGTCGTTGTATACCTCTCTCGTCATGCTGTTCCTGGGCGCAATGATACGTTTCACAAGGTCACCCACCTGGCAGTTAGGCGCGGTTATTGGACTTATCGCGGGCATTACCGCCACCGTTCGCCCCACAGCCTATGCTCTAGCGCCGATTCTTGCAGCCATTCCACTGATCTCGGGACAGCCTGGTTCACCCAAAACCAGAGCATACCTATTGACTGCCGTCATACTTGTCATGGTATCCGTCATCGGCATTGAGAGAGCCTATACGAGCAATTACCATGGGGCGAGAGCGACATCACTGGCTGGCAGGCACTTCTTTGCCAAGGCGGCAATGATTGACGTGCCACCAGTACAACAACCAACCACCACGCCGAACAGCGTTGGGCAACGCCTAGCCGCTGCGCTTGAGCAAGATTTTAGGCCGGTACGGGATGCTGTTCACGGAGCGCCTGATCTTGCCAGCCGCAGCCTGATGACTCTGGTTTACGAGGTTTGCATTGAATACTCGTGCATGGACCCAATACGCAATCAGATGGATCTCACTCATGCTGCAACTGATAAAGCCATACTCAGCGCTGGCATGAGCAGACTGGCCAGAGCACCACTAGAGTACTTAAACCTGAGTCTGATTCATTACTTAAGGCTGATAGGAAAGTCAAACCCAACCAAATACACCGCGTATCAGGACTATATCTCTTCACAAAGGCCCTTACCATTCGAGCCTGATGTAACCCTATTGATTCCAAAACCAGAGGCTCTCGCAAAAACAGTAGAAGGAACCCCTAAATTTAGGCCCTCCATCGCGGCATGTCTGACGTTGGTTCTAGCCCTCACAGGCCTATTGTTTGTCATGACATTGAGACGACCTGGCCGCGACTTAGGCATCGCGCTTTTAGCGGCATTCGTTGTCCATTCAAGCTTCACATTAACTGCGTTGATTGGGGTGGGTGAGGAACGGTATGCCATGGGACAGTGGCCAGCGATGATGACGTCTCTGGTATTTTTGTTTTGGTGGGCCATCCACATCATTGTGAAGCACTTTAGTCGTCACCCAGTGCTTCACTTTGTAACCCAGCTCAAATAGCTTAAGCGGGCTTCATACCATGACGGTTGCGATCATTATCCCCTGCCTCAACGAGGAGGCCGCTATCGGTAGA
>JBILXN010000155.1:0-5768 GCA_044378425.1 Methylococcaceae bacterium | reverse complement strand
CTGCGCAATCATGTCCCGCAAGGCTCTGTCAGCATGCTTTCTCCGGTCCGGGGCGGCGCCCAAACCGGCTTCATGCGCGGTTTGGGGTGCGGTTGTAAATTAGCGTTTGATTATACTAAAAGAAACATTCCGGGCAAGCCTTGGCTCCTTTTTGTGCCAATTTACAGCCGATTGATCGGGTCAACGGACCCTGGCAGACGGGCTTATTGATTAGTATATGCTAATGAGCTATAACGTCGTTCAGGTCTTGTGTAGGCTGTTTGCGCCCGGTGTAGAAACCTTATCGGTCGACAGTGTCGCCGTTTTAGCGAGATGTGATGACCATGACGTCGCCCAAGTCTATCCGGTTGCTGCAGGTGCGTCCCCGATTTTACGGGCTGAGGCGGGAGCTCACGCTGGCCCTGCTGGTCAAGATCATCCTGCTGGTGGGTCTCTGGTTTCTGATATTTCGCTGGCAGGGTAAACCCGCCGTCCCGCCACCTGACATAGCGGCCCATTTTCAGTTGGCACCCTCGACGGCGGTTGCCCCGTCCGCGTCCCATCCGTCCACTTTTTCGGAGAACCCCCATGACCGGCGATGATGTACTTACCCTGTCACGGCTGCAATTCGGTCTGACGGCCCTTTACCATTTTTTGTTTGTGCCGCTGACTCTGGGCATGACCTTTCTTCTGGCGATCATGGAGTCGGTGTATGTGATGACCGGCCGTGAGGTCTACAAGGACATGACGCGCTACTGGGGCAAACTGTTCGGGATCAACTTTGCAATGGGCGTCACCACCGGTCTGACCCTTGAGTTTCAGTTCGGAACCAACTGGTCGTATTACTCGCATTACGTCGGTGATGTATTCGGACCTATCCTCGCCAGCGAGGGCTGGATGGCCTTTTTCCTTGAATCCACCTTTGTCGGACTGTTCTTTTTCGGCTGGGACCGGCTCAGTCGGGTGCAACACCTCACGGTGACCTGGTTGCTGGCACTGGGTACCAGCCTCTCGGCGCTCTGGATTCTGATTGCAAATGGCTGGATGCAGCATCCGGTGGGGGCCGAGTTCAACTACGAAACCCTGCGCATGGAGATGGCCAGTTTTCCGGACATCTTTTTCAATCCGGTGGCACAGGTGAAATTTGTTCATACCGTAGCCGCCGGCTACGTGACGGGTTCCATGTTCGTGCTGGGCATCAGTTCCTGGTATCTGCTGAATCAGCGCGATGTGGGGTTTGCCCGCCGCTCGTTTTCAATCGCCTCGGCGTTCGGTCTGGCGTCGATTCTGTCGGTCATCGTTCTGGGCGACGAGAGCGGTTATACCTCGGGCGAAACCCAGAAGGTGAAACTGGCGGCCATTGAGGCAGAGTGGGAGACCGAACCGGCACCCGCCAGCTTTACCCTGATCGGCTGGCCGAATCAGGAAACCGAAACCACTGACTACGCGCTGAAAATCCCCTATGTACTGGGCCTGATTGCCACCCGATCCATTGATGAGACAGTCAAGGGGCTGAAGGAACTGCGCACGGACAGCGCCACCCGTATCCGTAACGGCATGCTGGCCTATGCCGAACTGGAAAAACTGCGCAATGGCGACCATAGCCCTGCAACTTTGCGACGTTTCGATGAGCACAAGGCTGATCTCGGTTATGGTCTGCTGCTCAAGAAGTACACCACCCGGGTGGTCGATGCCGACGAGGCCATGGTGCAGAAGGCGGCCAACGACAGCATTCCGAGGGTTGCGCCGCTGTTCTGGACCTTCCGGATCATGGTGGCCTGTGGCTTCATTCTGCTGTTTATCTTCGCGCTGGCATTTTATTTCTGCGCGACCCGGGTAGCCGACCAGAAACGCTGGTTGATGCGAATGGCGCTGTGGGCCATCCCGCTGCCGTGGATAGCGGCGGAGACCGGCTGGTTTGTCGCCGAATATGGCCGCCAGCCCTGGACCATCTCTGGCGTCCTGCCCACCCACCTGAGCGTATCCAACCTCAGCACGGACCAGTTATGGTTCAGCATTGCCGGCTTCATACTGTTCTACACGGTGTTGCTGGTGGTGGAATTGTTCCTGATGGTCAAGTACATCCGTCTCGGACCCGGCAGCCTGCATACCGGTCGCTACTACGGTGAAACCCGTCGATCGAACATTCTGGCTTCAAAGTTTGCTATCTCGGGTCAGGATTTCGATACTCACCCCTAAATCAAAGGCAGGTACACCATGTTTGACTACGAAACCCTACGGCTCATCTGGTGGGTATTCATCGGTACCGTCGCCATCGGCTTTGCGGTGACCGAGGGCTTTGATTTCGGCATCGGCACCCTGCTGCCGCTGCTGGGCCGCAACGATATCGAGCGCCGGGTCATCATCAACACTGTCGGCGCAACCTGGGAGGGTAATCAGGTCTGGCTGGTGCTGCTGGGTGGCGCTATTTTTGCGGTCTGGCCAGCGGTCTACGCGACCTTGTTCTCGGGACTGTACGGGGCCATGATGCTGGTGCTGTTCGCACTGTTCTTCCGTCCGGCGGGTTTTGATTACCGTAGCAAGATCGAGCATCCGAATTGGCGCAACACCTGGGATTGGTGCCTGTTTCTGGGGGGGACCCTGCCGCCGGTACTGCTCGGTGTGCTGGTGGGCAACCTGCTGCTCGGGCTCCCTTTTCATCTGGATCAGGATCTGGGGTCCCATTACGACGGCCGTTTTCTCGGATTGTTGAATCCTTTTGCCCTGTTCTGCGGGCTGTTAGGGCTGCTGATGACGACCTTCCATGGCGCCCTGTTTCTGAAAAGCCGGACCGAAGGTGTCATTCACGCGCGGGCCCGTCACGCGGCGGCTGTTTTGGGGCCGATGGTGGTGGCAGGCATGCTGCTGGCGGGGTTTTGGGTGCTGACCCTCGAGCGGCCCGACATTACCCTGATGCCGCCGACGGATGCGCCATCCAATCCCTTGCATAAAACGGTTGTGGCACAGGGCAATGGCTGGCTGATTCATTTCCTCGGCAAACCCTGGATGCTGGCTGCGCCGGTGGTGGGTCTGACGGCTTTCGTGCTGGCCTGGTGGCTGGGGCGGGGTCGTTCTGCCATGGCCGCATTTGCTGCCAGCAGCCTGGGTATCGCCGGCACCCTGCTGACCGTGGGCTTCGGCCTGTTCCCTTTCCTGCTGATCTCACGCACAGACCCGCGCTCCAGCCTGACCGTGTGGGATGCCAGCGCCAGTCATCATGCGCTGCTGTTGTCGTTTTGGATCACGGTCATTTTTCTGCCCATTGTGCTGCTCTATACCCGTTGGGTGTATCGCGTCATCTGGGGTAATGTCACCGAGGCCCGTGTGATTGAGGAATCACACACCCTTTACTGATTGTGGGAGGAATCTGCTCATGTGGTACTTCGCCTGGATACTGGGTGTCTGTTTTGCGGCGTCATTCGCCATCATCAATGCCATGTGGCTGGAGTCGGTCTGCGATATCGACAGTCACGGCCTTGATCAGAAAGCTGGGGATGATCACGGCTAGCCGCGCAAGTGACGGGCACCTGCGGTGGCAACAGCCTGATCAAGGGGGATAGGGCGACCGCGCGGCTGGCGGACTGATCAGAGTCGCAGCCGGGCGGGCGCGTCATCTGGCGCTGGGTGCTGACCTTAGCCGGTCAGCACCCGGCCATGAACGCGACGGTTGCCCATCCCGTCAGCGAACCACGAAGACCCCGGAGGCGGGGCGGCTCTCCTTGAGCCCATCGGTTACTTTCCAGCGGAACACATCACGACCTTTGTAGCCGGCATCGGGGTAGTAGGCGAACGACCCATTGTTGTTCAGCCGGAGCAGCCCATGTTGCGGATAGTCGACCACCGACGGTGTCAGGTGATTGCCGTTCCGGTCGTGGCTGAAGCGCAGAATGCCGGGTTCCGCCCGCTCGAGCACCATCCGGCGACGTAGCTTTCGCATCCGCAGGTTGCGGGCCCTTGGCTCGGCCTCGTTCGCCTTGACAGTCAGCTTCACCCGGGTCGGGCGACTGCGGGCGAGACCATCGTAGACGCGATAGGTAAACCGGTCGTGGCCGTGAAAGTTGGCATCCGGGTAATACCTGAAACTTCCGTCAAGACCCAACTGCAGGCTGCCATGCTCCGGTCCGTTTCCCAGGGTGACCAGCAGCGGATCGTGCTGCGGATCGCGGTCATTTCTCAGTAGTCCATTGGCGGGCACATCCAGCACGCTGCCCAGAGGCAGACTGTAGTGGTTGACGGTGGTTCGGGGCTTGCGAATGCTCCCGCGCAACAGCTTTTTGACCCGGAAAGTTACCGTCTGAGGTTTGCTCTCGGCCTGACCATCGCTCACGCTGTAACTGAAACGGTCTACCCCTCTGAACCCGGGCGCCGGTAGGTAGACCATGCCGCCATCCTGCTCCGGCACCAGTACGCCATGGCTCGGAGGTGTCTTGATCAATGCGGTCAACAGGTGTCCATCCGGGTCTATCGCCTTGCTCAGGACACCCATGGCCGGCGGGATGTCCAGTGCCTGATTCATGTAAAGCGGGAAACGCATGTTCTTTGCGAGCGGTGGGCGATTGCTCGCATTGACCCTCAACGTAACTGTCGCAGGCGGGCTGCTTCCTACGCCATTAGTCACCCGATAGGTGAAGTGATCAACCCCGCTGAATCCAGTGTTCGGCGTATAGATGAATCCGCCTCCCTCCATGGTGGCCAGCAGGCCGTTCTGAGGCGGGCTGACCAGCCAGGCTGACAACTGGCTACCGGCAGGATCATAGTCGTTGGCCAAAACCCCATGGGGCTCCCTGATGAACAGGGTTCCGTTCTGGGCCACACTCCAGGCGTCGGCATTGGCAACCGGTGGCAACTCATCGGTCGGATCGTTGACCGCAATGTTCACCGCGACAGGGCTTCCCTGCACAAGGCCGTCACTGGCCACATAGGTAAAGCCATCCTTGCCGACGAAGCCCGGATCTGGCACGTAGTTGACGCGACCATAGGGCCCGATCGCCACCCGCCCATGACGGGGCTGGCTGCTGACAACCGCTGTCAGGATGTGGCCCTCCGGATCATGGTCATTGCCGAGCACGCCCGGCCAGGGGACACTCAATGCCACATCCTTGGGCGTCGCATAGGCGTCGGGATTGGAGGTTGGCGCTACATTCGCATCTTTGGCCTGAACCACCAGCATGACTGCGGCTTGGGCACTCATCACGCCATTGCTGACGGAATAGGTAAAGCGGTCTCGCCCCACGAACCCGGAATCCGGCACATAGGTCAGGCCGCCGAGCGGATCCAGGGTCAGGGTGCCATGGGTGGGCAAACCCTCTACCGTAGCGGTCAGGGGGTAGCCCTGAGGGTCACCGTCATTGGCCAGAACACCCGAGGCGAGGGTGCCCGAGTTGGGAATGTTCAGAGGCAGATCCTGAGTAAGGGCCCAGGCATCCGGGTTGGCGATGGGCGGAAGCGCCGAGCTCGCGCCGTTTGCCGGGCCGACACGAAGGCTGACCTGGGCCGGATTGCTCTCGACGGTGCCATTCTGTCCCACATAGGTGAACGAATCTGTTCCGATAAATCCGCTGTCAGGCTGGTAGGTAAACCCGCCGTTCGGATTGAGCGTCAGAGTCCCATGCGCGGGCGGGGTGTCTATGCGGGCGCTAAGGCAGTTCACGTCATTCGCCAGCACGCCAGATGATCGTTCGGTAGGTGCGGTCAGGACCTTGTCTGGCGCCACGGCGTAATAGTCGGGGTTGGCTATGAGGGTCGTCTGACTGGGCACAGGGCCAGGAGGCGTCGCGGTATTCGGCGTT
>JBILXN010000154.1:0-5770 GCA_044378425.1 Methylococcaceae bacterium | reverse complement strand
CTGCTGGCGAAGACTATCGGTCAACGGAGCCACGTCACCCTCAACCGTGAGTTGGCTGTCACAGAGGGGGAGCAAGGACTCCAGAGCACCTTTGGTATAAAGCACCCAACCCCCTTCGACGGGGAATAGCATTGACATGCGCTTACGGTCAGTATCAAACGGTATTTCATCACTCTTGCCGACCAGCGGCTGACCCGGCGCATAAGCATCCGCCATCTCGACCAGCGCGATTTCCATTGGATCACCCAGCCAGCTGGCGCGCCCACGGTGTGAGGTTGGCTTGAGGTTATGACACAGACGGGCGCAGGCCCAGAAAGGTTGATAACGCAGGCGAGCGGCCTCCGGCACACCATCGACCGGCTGAATAAGTCCATTAAGACACAACTGGCGAACCGCCATCCTGTTCTCGGTTAACGTCCCGGTTTTATCGGTGCAGATGACGGTCGCCGAGCCCAGCGTTTCGACCGAGGGCAGGTGCCGGATCAATACGTTTCTTTTTGCCATCCGCTGGGTGGCAATCGCCAGCGATAGCGTCACCGTCGGCAACAGGCCCTCCGGCACATTGGCGACAATAATGCCGATGGCAAAAATGAAGTTTTGCCAAAAAGTTAAGCCCGCGGCCTGACCGAGCAGGAAAAACAGGACGCCCACACCCACGGCGAGCGCTGCGACAATACGGCTCAGGCGGGCAATTTCCTGCTGCAGGGGCGATAGGGTTTCCGGGGTAGATTGGGTCAGTTCGGCGATTTTGCCAAACTCGGTATACATGGCGGTATGGAAGACCACGGCGCGACCCTCACCCGACACCACCGAGGTACCTGCCAGCACGATATTGCGGGCATGTAGTGGTGTCTCGGTGATGCAAGGCAGTGCATCCCGGGCTTGCGGTCTGGATTCACCGGTAACGGTGGCGTTGTTGACCCTGAGCCCAAAGCTTTCAATAAGACGACAGTCTGCGGGGATATTGTCACCCTCTTGCAGCGCGATGATATCGCCGGGTACCAACCGCCTGACCTCAAGCAAACGGATAATGCCGGCCCGTATGACCTTGACCTGCGCCGGCAATAATCGCTGCAAAGACGCAATGGCGCGCTCGGCTCGGTACTCCTGCCAAAACGAAAAACAGCCATTGATGAGAATTACGCCGAGGATGGCGTAGCCGAGGGTAGCCATATTCTGTCCGGGTGCCCGCCATTCGGCGAAAAAGGCCAGGCCGGCGGCAAACCACAATAGCAAGGCAAAAAAATGGATAAACTCCTTCCCTAATCGCAACAGCAACGATTGCCCCTTAACCACGCTGATCGCGTTCGGGCCAAACTCCCGCAATCGGCGACGGGCCTCTGCGTCGGTTAACCCGTCCGGTCTGCTATGGAGGCTGCGTAAGGCCTCTGCAGACTCAAGATGATGAATCTTCATGTCCCGCCCCTCCCTCGGCCTGATCAGACTGACCCTGTTTTATGACACCGGCCAAATGGATGCAAAGCCTGTTAGCAATATGCTATAAACACCGCCGCTGAGTAGCTGCCTGTACTCATGAAGGGGGCGTGGATGGCAATAACACGCTGACGCTGGCCTCGAATTAGCCAATACTGGAACGCCCTTCAGTACCGCCATGTTTCTAATAATTCAGACTATCGGCCAAAAAAAATGACAAAAATTAAACCACTCGACACCGCAGCCTCACCCATCAAAACCGGGTTATACGCGCTAACCATCGTGATTGCCGGCATGGTTGCCAGTGGCTGCGACAGCGGATCGTCTAAATCCGGTAACACGGCCATGAGCGCCGAGGCGAAAATAGAAGGCAATGTCCAGGATGTCCATGGCCCAATCATGGAGGGAAAACTCGAGGTACAGGACAAGAGTGGCAAACTCATTACCAGTCTTCAGTTTGACGGCAAAACCAACCACTACAACCTGACCGTACCTGCCGGCACAAGCTACCCTATCGTACTGATGGCAACGCCGCCTGCAGGCAGCAACTCGGATGTCGTCAGAGCGGTAGTCACCAGCCCGCTGGCCGATCGTATGGATATCACCGATGTCACCACTCTGATCGTCAATGCCGCCACGGCCATGGGCGGTCTGACCGATGAAAACATTGCCAAAGCCTCTGGTGGTGCTATCGGGATGCGCCAACGTCAAGGTGTCAGCGCAGCTTCTGGCGGTGGCGGTGCAGGTGCCGGTCAGAGTGGCGGCGGTGTCGGGCATGGTGGCCACGGCGGCCATGACATGTCAAAAATGGGCGGGGGTACCCCCGACGCTACAAAAGACAATGGCCAGATGCAGAATATGCAGCACTGATCGGTGCTGACCGGACTTTCAGCGGGCGACCTCATTAATAGGGCGGTGGACACCCAGATCCATCGCCTTTTTAATTTCCGATAAACACCTCCTGCCATACCGACAGAAGGACACCCCGGAAAGCTTCTGCCAGCGCTCACGCAATCCAGTTGACTGATCGGCCATGATCAGCATGAGCCTTATGTCTTTGAGGGATTTGTAAGGACCCCCCAGAAGCTATACCCCGTTACGGGGTCGTCACCATTACCCGGGTATAGTCGGCACTGGCATCTTCTGTATAGAAGCCTATCTTGCCACCGGTAATCGGTTTTTTGGAATCGCAGAAACTGGTAAGCGGATAGGTCGTAGCACCACTGGTGATCCAAAGCTTATGCAAGGCTCCCCCCCTACAGGCGCGATCATTACCGGTTTGAGTCACCGTGAAGGTATACCACTGATTCATGGACAGGACAGGCGCACTACCTGTTCTTAAAAATCGCTGGATACCGGTATTGAACTGGCCGAACTCCCATCCATTCGGTTTCAGAGAAAAATAGTAGAACTTGGAGCTACTTCCTACCGGCACATAATCCCATATGACCCAGCCGACTTCCCATGGGTTGGGTTTTCCGTTCAGCCGCAACTGACGCGCCGTCCTTACAGCCACAGAATAGCTATAGGGCTGTTTGAATGTGCGCCCGCTCACCAGCGTTGCATGGGTTTCGTTAGCCGCGACCGCGGGTTTTGGCGTGAGATTCAACCAAGCCTCAGTGGGCGTGGTCTTGACGATACAGGCCTGGCCATAGCCACCAAATACCAGCATCCAGCCACCCACTGCACTACCGTCGGCTTGGTAGCAGGAGGTACCGGACGGCCCGGCAATATAACTGGTGAAATCATCCGAGAAGGTTTCGGCCTGAGCCAACTGCTGGCTGACGCAGATCAGGCTGAGGACGCAGAATACGGCTTGCTTCATGGTGAACTCCCTCGGCAATTGCCGAAAGCAATGCCACGCTAACGTGATAGGTGGCTGTCAAAACACCCGTTACTTGTAGCCTCTTGGGGAGCGATAAACTATCGGTAGGAATCCAGTGCGTACCATTACCATCACCCAAATAGCACGCAAGGCGACTCACCTGGCATCAGCCGATCATCTTCGATTGGGGTTCAATAGCATGACTTCGGAGGAAAATACTCACCGATAAGCCTCCGAGCGTAGCTGATCGGCCGTATTCGACAGAACCGGAGTAAAGCTTGGCAATACTCCTCACCAACGAGAGTCCGAGTCCATGCCCCGGATTGGTTTTATTGAGCCATATGCCCGGCTGCGACAATATTTTGATCTCGGCATCGCTGCAGCCGGGCCCATCGTCCTCAACGTGAATCCGGAGGCCATTTTCGCAGCGCTCTATCAGTAGACTGACCCGCCGTGTCGACCACTTGCTGGCGTTATCCAGCAGATTTCCCAACAATTCCAGACAATCCTGCCTGTCGATGAGGAAGCTTTGATCCGGTATGTTCACGTCATAGCTGACCGACTTGCTCCGATAGATGGCTTTCAGCGCCTGTATCATGCCAGGCAATTCCTGACTGGGATTAAACAGGGTATCCATTGACGCGGTACCGGCTAACTGGGCATGCTTCAGCTTGTACTGTATGTAATTGCGGATACTCTCGGCATGAGTCAGCAGCTCCTGACCCAAGTCAGGGTCATGTCGTATCGCTGGCGCATTGGCCAGTTGAATAATGGCTGCCAGCGGGGTCTTGAGCAGGTGCGAAAGCGAACTGATGGCGCTCCGCGAGCGCTGGAGGCTTTGCGTAGACAATTGCACCAATCGCTCGATTTCACCGGGATCTGGCATTCTAAACACTGACGAACGGCTGGTTTTCCCACTGACAATTTCCTCAAGATCTTCCTGAAGTTCAACAATAGGCCGAAGTACTCTGTACATCACGCTCAGCAGTAGTCCGGCCGCAAGACTCATAATCAACAGGATCAGCCCCATGACCTTCAAGACCTCAAGAAAAACCTGGTGCTGAAGATCAAGCAGACTTTCACCCGCACTAATGGTCAGCGGCAAACCTTTGAGCGTGTAGCCCTTGGACACAACCAGCAGAGGGTGGCCGGCCGGTCCCTCAGAATGGGACACTGCCAGAACCCCGCTCCCCAGCACAGGAACAGGCAGGGTCTGTTTGCCGAGCGAAATAGACTTGAACTGCTGCTGTCCAAACTGGGGATTACCGATCAATATCGAAAAGTAATGTCCTGAATCAGGCATGGCGTATCCTGAGGTTTCGCGCAGTGCTGGCATACTGACTTTGTACTGCGCATCTACAACCAGCGCTGCCGTCAGCGCATCGCACTCCCTCTCCAGCCTGAGCTTGATTTGTTGTTCGGCTAGCCTACCGAGGCTTTGGGTCTGCCAAAACCATAAGCCAGTCAGCCCCGCTAACAACAGCAAAAACAGAAAAAACTGGGTATGAGTCCTGGAGATTTTCATTCCGGCTCAACCAGCAGAACATAACCCTGCCCTCGTCGAGTCTGGATCCGGGTTTCACCTATCTTGTGTCTCAGTCGCTTGATATAGACTTCAAGCGTATTACTTTCCGGATCGGCATCAGCACCATAAACATGTTCAAGCAGATAACTTTTTGAGAGTACGCGCCCGGGGCTCAGCATAAACAGCCGCAACATGCGAAATTCGGTACCCGTGAGGTCGTGATCCTTACCATCACCAGTGGTTACCCGTTGACGCTCCTCGTCCAGTTTCAGGCCCGGTAGAACCAAACCCTGCGGAGGCGCACCGCGGCTACGCTTGATGATGGCCTGGATGCGGGCAAGCAATTCGTCGATATAAAAGGGCTTGCCAATGTAATCGTCAGCACCCGCCTTAAAGCCATCAACCCGCTCGTGCCAGGCATCCTGTGCCGTGAGTATGACAACGGGAACCGCATTGCCGGCGGACCGCCAACGCTTCAAGATATCGATGCCTGTCAGCCCTGGAAGCCCCAAATCAAGCACAACAATGTCGTAAGGCTCTGTAGCGCCTAAAAATTCACCCTCAACCCCATCCTCCGCCAAATCCACGGCAAACCCTGCATTGCAAAGATCACGCTTAAGGCCGGGACCAAGATGAGGATCATCTTCGACAATCAGTGCTCGCATAATCTTCTTAATGAATCCGATTGGAGGCAGATTCACTGCACGCCAAGCCATTCGCCATTGTCGGGCCTAAAACTGATGTCATCGTAGAACTTCTTACACGCTCAAGATTGCCTGTTCTACCGACATTGTGCCGGATTTATCGTGATAGGTGCTGTCAGAAAACTACCTACGAGCGCCGATGGCACGATAGGCCCAGGTCCAATGGTCCATTAACCCCCAAGAGGCACTCTGCAATCAATGTGTATGGAGAATCGCATAAGCTGCACGGGTAGGCTTTTGGCTCTGGTGAAATGATTTATCAGCCAGTATTTCATTCCGAAG
>JBILXN010000026.1:0-18976 GCA_044378425.1 Methylococcaceae bacterium | reverse complement strand
GGTGTCGACCATGTGTTCCAGAACCCGCGGCCCTGCCAGCGCACCCTCCTTGGTGACATGACCAATCAGAAATACGGTGGTTTGAGTCTGTTTGGCGAACCGCACCAGTTGTGACGCACACTCCCGCACCTGTGCCACTGAACCCGGTGCCGACTGCAAGGCTTCGCTGTATACCGTCTGAATCGAATCCACCACCAGATAATCCGGCTTACAGGTTGCCGCCGTGGCAAGAATGCGATCCAACTCGGTTTCGGCCAGAATTTGTACTGATTCACAGGCCAGATGCAGGCGCCGGGCGCGGAGGCTGATCTGGCTGATGGATTCTTCGCCAGTGATGTAGAGCACCTGACGGTTCTGGCTGAGCGAGGCAACGGTTTGCAGCAACAGCGTCGACTTGCCAATACCGGGATCGCCGCCGATCAAAACCGCTGATCCGGCCACCAGTCCTCCGCCCAACACCCGATCAAACTCATCAAGGCCGCAGGGGGTTCTGGCAATTTCCTCGGCCTCAACCGCTGCCAGCGATACCGGCATTGGCCGTTCCCCCCCTGCTGCACCGGCATAACCGGAAAAACGCCCCGGCGCTGCGACAGGTCCCTCAAGGCTTTCCACCAGTGTGTTCCAAAGGCCACAACCGGGGCACTGTCCCGCCCATTTGCTTTGGACATAGCCGCAGTCGGAACACCGATAGACCGCTTTTTTGTCCTTGCTACGACTTACTGACACGGTTTGTGGCCCGTCAGCAGCGTATTGACCCCTTCGCGGAAATGAATTGCGACCTCGCCAAAGCCAGTCTGATCCATCGCCGCTAATGCGGCCTGCAGGCGCATGATATGTTCCTCGGACTCATCACTGAAGAGATGGATGACCCACTCCTCCAACAGGTCGGGGCGATTCATGCCGAGAAACACCCGAAAGTAACCCCTGAGTTCATGCTGAGTCAGTAGTAGGTGCTGGCCGGGATCATCAAGCGCATAGCGGTCGCCATTCACGAAGAGTCCACCCGGCTTCAGGACCCGGTAGATTTCGCCCAACACCCGCAACCGGTAACCATTGAGAAAATTATGAAGGGTGTAAGCACTGGCTACGATATCAATGCTGGCACTGGCGACCGCCTGCAAGTGACTCAGGGCATCGGATTGCACCAGTTGCAGACGCCCACTGGCCAACGCATGACTGAGACCCTGCCTGGCCTGGGCCAGCATGGCAGGCGCATTGTCAACCGAGACTATGTCAGTGTCGGCTCTTGCCCCAAACAGTTGAGTCGTCGTGATACCGGTCCCGCACCCGACCTCCAGCAGTTTTAATCTGGCTCCATCGGGGGCTGCGGGATAATTCGCAACAAAGGCGCCGACCCTGATGCTCATGGCAGCAGCAGACGGGCATATTAATTTGAGCTGATCGTACTCTTCGGCGATGGGGCCATGAAAGAGGTGTTCGGCTTGATGTTCATTCATGGCAGTGTCAATCCGTCTGTTGGTGATGGCATTAGCGGGTGTAGCTCATGCGGTAAAGAGCGCCTGTTTTGTCATCCGATACCAGCAGGGCGCCATCGGGCATCGGCAGAACATCGACCGGCCGGCCGGTTGCGTAACCCACGGCGTTCAACCAGCCTTCGGCAAAAGACTGTTCTGCCAAAGGTCTGCCGTTCTCAAACCGGATGACCACTATTCGGTAGCCCTGCGGAGGAATCCGGTTCCAGGAGCCGTGCTGGGCAACAAATAGCTGGTTTTTGTATTCCGGGGGGAAGGCTGCTCCCCGGTAAAAATGGGCACCCAAGGCTGCGACATGGGCGGGGAACTGCCATTCAGGCCCGGTGAACT
Organism: Methylococcaceae bacterium; assembly: GCA_044378425.1. Lineage (GTDB taxonomy): Bacteria > Pseudomonadota > Gammaproteobacteria > Methylococcales > Methylococcaceae > UBA6136. Next base: position 17,153 of record JBILXN010000026.1, on the reverse strand, counting down.
CGTTACACGCCTTGAGTTTGCCGAACTCAGGGTCCGCGATATCCTTGCCAAAGCAATAGGGAAAGCCGAAGTGCTGGCCGGGCGTTCTGAGGCGATTGAGTTCATCTGGCGGTGCGTCCTTACCCAGCCAGTCGCGGCCATTATCGGTCAGCCAAAGGTCGCCTGTGTCGGGCTGCCAGTCAAAGCCCACGCTGTTACGGAGACCTTGGGCGATGATTTCGACATTCTTCCCATTGGTATCCATGCGAACCAGTGAGCCATAGACAGCCTTTTCCGGCAGACAGACATTGCAGGGCGCACCGACAGCGGTATAAAGCTTGTTGTCAGGACCAACACGCAAGTATTTCCAGCCATGATGCTTGTCGGTGGGAAAGCCATCAAAGACGACTTCTGGTTTTGCCGGGGTATCGAGATGCGCTTTGATGTCCCTGATTCGGAGAATTCGAGAGACTTCGGCGACATAGAGGTCACCCTCATGCCAGGCCACACCATTGGGATAGTTCAAGCCCGATCCGATCTCCCGGACGATTTCGGCCTGACCATTGCCATCCAGATCGCGAACGGCAAACACCTTGCCCTGGCCCAGCGTACCGACGTAGACCGTACCATCATCACCCAGACTGAGGCTGCGCGCACCCGGCACCTTGTCGGTAAACACGGTAATTTTGAATCCATCAGGCATCCGTATCCGGCTGAGGTCGATCTCCGCCTGAACCGGCCCCGATAGCAATGCGCTGCATGACAGCATCCCGGCCATCAACTGCATCAATTTTGCAATCATACGTTTATCCATCTTAGACACCTCCATACGACAGAATGGACTGCAGCAGGCTGAACCCTTGATTTTTGGCCTTACAGCACCAATGATGGTACCACTCAACCCCTGCTGGAGATTCCACCATCATGCGCATTTTCCTTTTTCTGCTGACCAACGCAGCGGTACTGCTGCTAATCAGCATCATCTTCCACCTGCTCGGCCTCGGTAATTATATGCAGCAGCGCGGCGTACCCCTCAGCCTCGACAGTCTGTTGCTGACTTCCGCCGTCATTGGCATGAGCGGTTCGTTCATCTCCTTGATGATGTCCAAATGGATGGCAAAGCAATCCATGGGCGTTTACGTGATCGAGCAACCCTCGAATCAGACTGAACAATGGCTGGTCGATACGATCAGACGCCAAGCCCAGAAAGTAGGCATCGGCATGCCTGAAGTCGGTATTTTCAATACCCCGGAACCCAACGCTTTTGCTACTGGCATGAGCCGGAACAGTTCGTTGGTCGCTGTGAGTACCGGTCTGCTGGAGAGGATGAGCCCGGACGAGGTAGAAGCGGTGTTAGGCCACGAGATGAGCCATGTCGCCAACGGCGATATGGTGACCATGGGTTTACTTCAGGGGGTCGTCAACACCTTCGTCTATTTCTTCGCCTCCATCGCGGGTTACCTGGTCGATCGCGTATTGTTGCGCTCAAACGAGGATGACCGCGGCAGTTACGGCTATGGTCCCGGCTATTACATCACCCAGATGGTGGCCCAGATTCTGTTGTCGATACTCGCCAGCATGGTCGTGATGTGGTTTTCGCGCTGGCGTGAATTTCGGGCCGATGCCGGTGGTGCCAGTCTTGCCGGCCGAGGCAAAATGATTGATGCACTGCGGGCGCTCCAGCGCGCCCATGACCATCAGGACTTACCGGGCGAAATGGCGGCGTTCGGTATCAACGGTGGCATGGCCTCGGGCCTTCAGAAGCTGTTCCTGAGTCACCCGCCGCTTGAGGAACGAATCGCGGCACTGCAGAATCAGCGTTGATCGGTGGCCTTATCAATCCACCCACTGCTGAACCGTAGGCAGCGGGTGCTAGAGCACTCCCAATTGAAGATAACGCCATGATGCATGACGATTCGTCAGCCCTCCTAAAGCCTTTCGAGGACATGACAACCCTGCCAATGACCACTGATGGTCCGGGATTCTGCGTTCTGCCAGATTACGGAATGCTAAGGGTAAGCGGCGATGATGCTGCCCGGTTTCTCCAGGGGCAGGCCACCTGCGATATCGCCGCACTCCTGCCCGGTTTGGTCGGATGCGGTGCCTTTTGTACGCCAAAAGGCCGCGTGATTGCCAATTTCTGGATCGTTCATACCGCTAGTCATACCTACCACCTTTTTTTGGCGGCCGGCCTCACCGAGGCCCTGGCTCAGCGGCTCACGATGTATGTGTTGCGCTCAAAGGTGCGGATCGAAAATCTGACGTCACAGCGGGTTTTCGTAGGGGTAACGGGAAAGGGTGCGAGCGAATTATTGTCTGGCGACGGACTCTTGCCCGCAGGTGAATCCTCCCACCAGGATGAAAATTCCGTCTGCTTTGCTCTGCCCGGTAATGGCGAAGATGAATGTTGTTTCTGCGCTTTCGATACGGCTCAGTCCACGCCGTGGCCGGGCGCCCTTTCAGGCCTGACACAACAGCATCCATCAGTGTGGCGGCTGGCTATGATAGAGGCCGGACAGACCCTAATCCTGCCCGAGAACTCTGAGGCGTTTCTGCCTCAAATGCTCAATCTGGATCTGCTCGGTGGGATTGGCTTCAGCAAAGGATGCTACACGGGGCAGGAAATCGTGACCCGCACCCACTTTTTGGGTCAACTCAAGCGTCGACTGTTTCGATTGTGTGGCAGCGGCGATAGCCTCCCAACTCCCGGAACCCCGGTTTATCTCAACACGGGTGAGGAACGGGTGACTGCCGGTAGTGTTGTCAACGCCTGTCGTGACCCCATGGGCGGCTTCCAGTGTTTGGCTGTTCTAAGCCTGGAGTGGGCAACCAGCGAGCATCTGCACATTGGGGCAGGCGATGGGCCGCATCTGACAGTACTCACCCTGCCCTATCCGCTAACCTGAAGTGGATCCCTCAGTTACAGGATACGAAACGCCCGGGATGCAGCATCAAGGGTTGCCGTGATTACCGCATCGTCGTGGGCGGCTGACACAAAGCCCGCCTCAAAGGCTGATGGAGCTAGATAGACACCCTCATCCAGCATGGCATGGAAGAACCGGTTGAATCGGGCAACGTCGCATGCCATCACATCGGAGAAGTGGGTCACCTCAGGCGTGTCGGTGAAAAACAGACCAAACATACCGCCGACGTGATTCACGGCAAGCGGAATACCTGCAGCCTTGGCGCGATCCTTGAGCGCCAGGGTGAAGTTACCGGTCTTTGCGCTCAGCTCATCGAAAAAACCTGGGACACTGACGAGCTCAAGCGTCTTGAGGCCGGCCGCCATCGCCACCGGGTTGCCCGATAGGGTACCGGCCTGGTAGACCGGACCCAGCGGAGCGAGCTGCGACATGATGTCAAGCCGGCCACCAAACGCGCCCACCGGCATGCCGCCGCCGATCACCTTGCCCAGAGTGGTGAGATCTGGCTTCACGCCATAAAGACCCTGAGCCCCGCCCAGAGCGACCCGGAACCCCGTCATGACTTCATCAAAAATCAATACACTGCCATGTTGATCGCACATCTCCCGCAAGGCTTGGAGAAATCCCGGTTGCGGCAGCACACAATTCATGTTGCCAGCCACCGGCTCAACGATGATGCAGGCTATCTGATCGCCCTGTTGTGAGAAAAGGGCCCTGACCGCAGCAGAATCATTGAATGGCAGCGTGAGCGTATGTTCGGCAAGGGTGGCCGGTACCCCCGGTGAACTCGGGACTCCAAGCGTCAGGGCGCCGGAACCCGCTTTTACCAGCAGGGCATCGGAATGGCCGTGGTAGCAGCCCTCAAATTTCACAATGCGATCACGCCCGGTGTATCCCCTTGCCAACCGGATCGCGCTCATGGTTGCCTCGGTACCGGAGCTAACCATCCTGACCATGGCGAGGGAAGGCATCAGTTCGCACAATTTGGCCGCCATGCTGGTTTCAATCGCCGTTGGCGCCCCGTAACTGAGGCCACGGTCCACCGCCTCATGGACGACTTTGCGTACTTCCGGATGGGCGTGACCGAGCACCATTGGGCCCCACGAACCAATGTAGTCGATGTACCGTTTACCATCGGCGGCATGGATGTAAGGTCCCTCACCCCGCTCAATGAATATCGGCGTGCCGCCGACACCTTTGAACGCTCTCACGGGTGAATTGACCCCACCTGGAATGACGGCATTGGCCTGTTCGAAGAGTGTGTCGTTCGATAGTTTGGACATGACTGAATCGGATTATTCGACCGGCCGCGAAGACCGGATACAGAGGTTGGGTGTCGGTTATCTGTTACTCAGGCCTTGGGTAGGGTGACGCCCTGCTGGCCCTGATATTTTCCACCCCGGTCTTTGTAGGATGTTTCGCACACCTCATCCGCCCCGATGAAAAGCATCTGAGCCACACCCTCATTGGCATAGATTTTGGCTGGCAAGGGTGTGGTATTTGAGAATTCCAGCGTCACATGCCCTTCCCACTCAGGCTCAAGCGGAGTGACATTGACGATGATGCCGCAGCGAGCGTAGGTGCTCTTGCCTAGGCAGATAACCAGCACGTCACGCGGAATTCGAAAGTATTCTACGGTTCTCGCCAAGGCGAACGAGTTAGGCGGAATAATGCAGACATCTTGCCGGACATCGACAAAACTGCTGGCATCAAAATTTTTGGGGTCGACGATGGCCGAATTGATGTTGGTGAAAATCTTGAATTCGTTAGAGCAGCGCACATCGTAGCCATAGCTTGAGGTGCCGTATGAAATAAGCCGCTCGTCACCAGTACCCGCCCTGACCTGACGCTGTTCGAAAGGTTCGATCATGGCTTCCTGCTCTGCCATACGCCGTATCCATAGATCCGATTTTATCGACATATCAATCATTTACCACGCTAATAGTCGGGAACTTGGCGCTGTAGTCCCGCGCTTTTATGGCGAGTCGGGCAGCCATTTTACGGGCAATTTCCCGATAAATCCGCGCTGAGGGACTATCGGGTTCAGCCACTACTGTAGGAAAACCGGCATCAGCATTTTTGCGAATACTGAGCTCCAGCGGCAGAGCACCCAGCAATTCCATGCCATATTTTTGCGCCATTTTCTGGCCGCCGCCCTCACCGAAGATGTGCTCGGAATGGCCACAATTGGAGCAGATATGGATGCTCATGTTTTCGACCAGCCCCAGAACCGGAACACTGACCTGCTGGAACATCTTGAATCCACGCTGTGCATCCAGCAGAGCGATATCCTGCGGTGTCGTTACAATCAGCGCACCAGACACCGGAATCTGCTGGGAGAGCGTCAGCTGGATATCACCGGTGCCGGGTGGTAAATCGATGATGAGATAGTCGAGATTGTCCCATTCAGTGCTATTGAGCAGCTGCTGCAGAGCGCCAGTCACCATCGGTCCGCGCCAGATCATGGGTTGATCCTCGTCAACCAAAAAACCGATCGACATGGCCTGCAGTCCGTAGGCCTGCATGGGAATGATCCTGTTACCTTCCTTGACCTCGGGCCGACCATGCAATCCCAGCATCAATGGCTGGCTAGGCCCATAAATGTCGGCATCAAGAATACCGACCCGCGCACCTTCCGCTGACAGGGCCAATGCCAGGTTGACAGCAGTCGTGGACTTGCCGACTCCACCCTTGCCGGATGCAATGGCAATGATATTCCTGACCCCCGCCAAGGGCTTCAGATTCTTCTGCACCGCATGCGACATAATCTGGGTGCTAATGTCGATGGTGATCGTGGTTGCACCGGTGTCGGTCTTGATCTTGTCGGTCAGCGCCTGGCGGAGTTCATCATGCACACTCTTGGCAGGATAGCCCAGCACGACCTCGACCCGCACGGCATCGCCATCAACCTCAATCTTCCTGATCATTTTGCTGCAGACCAGATTCTGTCCGAGGCTGGGATCTATCCAGGTTTTGAGCGAGTTTTCAACATCGCTAGGGCTTAGGGGCATTCAATCTCTCCTGGAATATAGAGTAGTTAGGGCCGGACGGGGGCAGAATCCGCTATTTTCAGCTGCCAATGGATTGAGTCCACCGGTAAAAGGCGTCAGGGGTCAGAACAGAGACTGCCGCTGTCTGCGCCCGCAAGCTGCGGGCGCCAAAGGACATCAGTAGTTGGTACGGTTAAGTTGCAACTCGTTCTGACGGTCAGGAGAAAGCTGCTCACGGGGATGATCATCCTGACCCGCTGCCTTGTGCCTGAGGCGAGCTTCAGAGTAGCCGGTGAAGGCCACCATAAAAAGAACCAGCCCCACGCTTGAGGCCCACAGGCGGTCGGGCTTTTTCATCCAAAACAAAATCCAACCGGGTTTGAGCAGGCCAATCAAAAACACCACGGGGGATAGTGCGACTAAAACCATTAAAAATTGAATCATGTTGGATCTCCACAAGAAAAAACTCGGTTTTTAGACAGAGCGAATGGCGGGTGTTCCCGCTCTGATACATTATTCACGCCGCCAGATCGTCCCGCTGGCAGCGTCCTCCAGCACGATACCCTCGGACTTGAGCACATCCCTGATACGGTCTGCCTCAGCCCAGTTCCGGGTGTTGCGGGCATCAAGCCGCTGCTCAATCAAGGCGTCAATCTCAGCGGATTGCATCCCCCCAACAGCCGCTACGGAAGTCTGCATGAAATCCGCAGGATTTGCCTGCAACAACCCTAACACACCCCCCAGTCGCCTTAATTCCGACCCTAGGGCGGCCGCCTGATCGGGCTGATCCTGGCGTAGTCGGTTGATTTCACGTGCCATATCGAACAGAACCGCGACAGCCTCAGCCGTATTGAAGTCATCATCCATCGCTGCCTTGAACCGACCTGCGGCACTGTCCGCTATCCTGTCCGTTGGCACTGCTGGATTTGGATCAACCACCAGACCGCGCAATGCAGTGTAAAGCCGGGTCAGCGCCGCTGTGGCCTCATCGAGATTTTCATCAGAGTAGTTCAGGGGGCTGCGGTAGTGGCTGTTGAGAATGAAAAATCGGATCACTTCGGCCCGATAGCGGGTAAGAACATCGCGCACCGTGAAGAAATTGCCAAGGGATTTGGACATTTTTTCCTCATTGGTGCGAACGAAACCATTGTGCATCCAGACATTGACAAAGGTTTCACCGGTGGCGCCTTCTGACTGGGCAATTTCGTTTTCATGATGCGGAAACTGAAGGTCCATGCCGCCACCATGAATATCGAAATGATGACCCAGACAGCGGGTAGACATCGCGGAACACTCGATATGCCAGCCGGGACGCCCTTGCCCCCAGGGTGACGACCACTGAGGCTCACCCGGTTTGGCCATTTTCCAGAGCACGAAATCCATCGGATCGCGCTTGGCTTCATCAACATCCACCCGCTCACCCGCCCGCAGGTCCTCGATATTTTTTCCTGAGAGACGGCCGTAGGCAGCAAATTTGGCGACAGCGTAAAACACATCGCCATTACCGCCGACATAGGCCAGCCCTTTCGCCATAAGGGTTTCAATCATGTTGATGATGTCTGCCATTGCTGCCGTGGCACGCGGCTCGACGTCGGGCGGCAATACCCCCAAAGCGCGTTCATCTTCATGCATGGCGTCGATGTAACGGCCCGTCAGTGAATCGATCGTCTCTCCGTTCTCGATGGCGCGCCGGATGATCTTGTCGTCGATGTCGGTGATGTTCCGGACATAGGTGACCTCGTAGCCGCTGTATCTGAGATACCGGGCAACAACATCAAAAGCAACCATCACTCGGGCATGACCGAGATGACAGTAATCGTAGACTGTCATGCCGCACACATAGAGCCTGACTTTGCCGGGTTCTATGGGAGTGAATACGGTTTTGCTGCGGGTCAGTGTGTTGTAGATCTGTAACATTATTCCGATGGGTAGCTGAATTCTGCCAGTCGGCGTTGCAAACGGTGCGGGTTTATTACCCGATAGAGGGTAGCGAGATCCGGCCCATCATGACGGCCGGTAAAGGCCGCTCGCAGCGGCATGAACAAGAGTTTGCCCTTGGCTCCCGTCTGCCCCTTGAGTTGGTCCATGAACGCTTTGAAGTCACTGCCGGCAGCATGGGCAGCATCAATGGCAGCAAGGAAGAACGATTCGCCCGCATCAGTAGCCGCCGTTGCGGCATCATGCTCAATCACCAGTTCGTCGCTGAACAGTATGCGCGCCCAGCGATCAGCCTGATCGGGAAAGAGACAGTTGCTGCGGACTATTTCAATAAAATCTGCGCGATGAGATTCAGGTACGAGGTTGCGGGTTTCAGGATGCAACCAACGCTCGAGGGTAACGTCATCGGCAGAGCGGACAGCCAGAGTCTGCCAGTGTTCGAGATGAACCGGATCAAACCGGGCCGGTGATTTACCCATGTGGCCCAGATCAAAGCCGGCCTTGAGACCCGCCATGCTCATGAATTCGTCGCTGTCATAATGATGACCCAGGCGAGCCATCATGTTGACCAGCGCCAGTGGAAAATAGCCTTCCTCCCGCAGTTGAGCAATGCTGCGACTGCCATTTCGCTTGGACAGGGGGGCGCCATCGTCACCAAGAATCAGCGACCCGTGTGCATAACACGGTACCGGAAGCCCTAGCGCCTCCAACAGCATGATTTGCCTTGGAGTATTGGCGAGATGATCTTCACCCCTCAGAACCTGAGTGACCCCCATAAGCGCATCGTCTATTGCGTTGCAAAAGAAAAAGGCTGCCGTTCCGTCGGCTCGCCGAATGATGAAGTCGCCGATGTCGTCCGACAGGAATTTTTGTTGCCCCCTGACCCCGTCCTCGAAACTGAGCATATGCTGCTTGGGTACCCTAAACCTCAGGGTCGGCTGCAAGCCCTGTCCCCGTTTAAGGCTAATGTCGTCACGATTCAAATGCGCGCATTTGCCACTGTAACGAGGCGGTTTACCGGCTGCCAGTTGGACTTTTCTGGAAATCTCAAGCTCGGAGGGAGAGCAAAAACAGGGGTAGGCCAAACCCTGGGCTTCGAGTTGGTCGTAGTAGGCTTTGTAAATCGCTCCGCGCTGGGACTGAAACCAGGCCGGAACCGGCTCACTGCTGGTTGGGCCTTCCGACCAATCGAGGCCCAACCAGCGCAGATCATCCAGAAGACTATCGACGAATTCGGGTCGGCTACGTTCAGTATCGGTGTCCTCTATCCTCAGCAAAAACTGCGTACCACACAAAGCGCTGAACAGGGCTGTTCTGGCATTACCAATGTGGATCAGTCCGGTGGGGCTGGGAGCAAAACGAGTCTTGGTGATCTGCATTGAGTAAACAGTTTCCGCGGCGCACATCTCAAAAACGCCTCACTTTAACAAGCCCCACCCTGAGCCGGCAACCAAGCCAGGTCATTAGAGCAGGTAAAACCACTGCATTACCGAGGGATTTCGGAGTAGTTCCACGCGCCTCCGGTCTTGAGTTCAAGAACAGCGTCATAGTTGGCGCTCTGATCGTCCCCGTCACGAATACCCAGCCGGCCCATGGTAATTAGGCTGATGTCATATTCGGCCAACAGGCTGAGTATTTTGCTAGCAATGGATACATCAAGGTCCTTAATCGGGTATGAGAGTACGGCGAAGCGAGGTCTCAGTAACAAAATACGCGCAAATGAAACAAATCGCTGCTCATGCGGCGTCAACAGACTGTCCCAGTCATGCTCTTCATCCAGCCCCCCGGCACGCTCAACAATGTCCACGACATCCAGCGCGGTCAGCGTGTCAAGAATGTTTTGGTCGGAGAGTGCAGTAGCCTGTGATTCGTTAATCAGAGCTTCGCGCAAGGTACCAGGCGGCAGGTAGGGCCGCTCGGGCAGAAAGAGAATGCGGTCCAGTGTTGGACGTTTGACGAGACCGGTGCCGGCGTCATAGATACCCGCAGTGGCCTTAAAAAGTGCGTCCTTGGCAGCATCATCCGCGCCTGTCACCAGGACACGTAGCCCATGCGGTATGGTCAGATTCAAGTCCTTGACCAAAAGCCGCTTGTCGCTAGGGGATACCAGAGTGAGGTGTTCGTAAACCACCTCATCGTCTTCCTCGCGCACATCAAAGCCGGAGAGTGTTTCAGTCTGAGCAAGTTCGATGACGTACCAGAGATTGATCAGTCGTTGAATGACGGCAGCAAATGATGAGAGTGACTGGAACTGGGTGACAATCAGGGAGAAAGCGCCAACCAGCATCGCAAAGGCCATGGCAGATTGGGTAACCACACCAAATTCGACCCGTCCCTGAACAAAAAGAGGTGCAACCAGAAGTATCGGTATGATCTGAATCAGATAGTTATATCCGGTGGTGAAAAATCCAAGATTCTGGTTAACGCCGATAATTTTGCGAAAGTTGTCGACCAGTGACTCGAACTGGAGCATCAGCCGCGAACGTATCCGGTTTTCATGATGAAGCAGGGCGATTGATTCGGCCCTTTCGCGAAAGTGTATGAGGCCGGAACGAAAAGCCGCCTCGCGATCAAGTTGCCGATAATTGAGTTCGACCAACTGCCCACCCACCCTGATCGTGAAATAGGAACCTACCGCTGCGTAGATCAGGGCTGCCGCAAATAACCAGGGGCTGATCATCCAGAGCACCCCGGAAAAGGCCACAACCGTGAATAGCCCATTCAACACCATGAGGATGAAGGACAGTGTGGTCACCGTGAAGGTCCGGACATCGTCGGCGATCCGCTGATCAGGGTGCTCCACGCCACTCTGCCGTATCAGTTCATCATTCATACGGTAGTAAGTAGGGGGTGTGGAGTAGAGCTCAATGAACTGGGTGGTCATGAACTCTCGCCAAAGCAGCCCGAGCCGTTCCTCGCAAAAGCGCAGGATGACGGCGATCACCGTCAGGGCAGCAAAGACCAGCAGGTAGTACCCGGCCTGCCGAGCAAAGGCATCGGTGTTGCGGTCGGCCAGAGCACTCATAAAATCTCGGCCCACATAGCTGTTGACAATGTTGAGCGCGTTGACCGACAGCAGTAACCCTATCAACGCCAGAAACAAGGCCACGGCCTTGCCGCCATAAGGTGATCGGCGGAAATTAACAATCAGCGTCGAAAAAAGACCCCATCCTTGTTCATTGATCGGTAGTCGTATCATGTGTGCGCACCTCAGTCCTTGGGAGTCAGCCAACATTTTCCAGCAAAATTGATCTTAGCAGGGCAATAGAGGCTAAGACCAACTTTTCGAATGCGGTGCTCAGAACACCCGAAATCTCATCATAGCCCGAGCCGATTCAGTATGTTGCGCCAGACTGAAAACCGAGGGGCGGTGCCTTTTGCCAGCAACTGTTTTATGATCGAACGAAAACTACTTCGCAACCCAATCCCTGGCAAATAAAAAACAATGCTACCTTTTGAAAGACTCATACTGGAAAACCGAGCCTGGGCTGATGAAAAGATCGCCAGAGACCCTGCGTTTTTCAAGAAGCAGGCCACGCATCAGTCTCCCGAATTCCTGTGGATAGGCTGTTCCGATAGTCGCGTGCCGGCTGAAATCATCGTCAATGCGACACCTGGCGAGATTTTCGTCCATCGCAACATCGCAAACCAGATCATCACGACCGACTTCAATAGCCTGAGTGTTGTGCAGTTCGCGGTTCAGGTCTTGAAGGTGAAGCAAATCATTGTCTGCGGCCACTATAACTGCGGGGGCATTAAGGCGGCCCTCGACAAGCAGCGTTCGGACCTCACGCTGGTTAACAGTTGGCTGATGCACATCAAGGACATCTACCGCCTACATCAGAAAGATATTGAAATGCAGCCTAGCTTCGAAGCCCGGATTGATCGGCTCGTTGAGTTCAACATCATTGAGCAGATTCACAAACTGGCGCATACGCCCATCATTCAGCAGGCATGGAAAAATCAGCAGGGGCCTACGCTGCATGGCTGTGTATATGGGCTGGATAACGGGCTGATCACCGAACTGATCACACTGACACCCGACCACGCGATTGAGCCAATCTATCAATACACCGACCTCATCTCTTAATTCCTGACGCAAGACCCGAGTCCAGGTGTGTGAACCCCGACGGGCGCAATCATTCCATGGCCTCAAAACTTCCGTTACGCTATTGGGGTTATTGTATTGACCTTCACCCACATGGCCTGTGCCCGGAGACCCTCAATGAAGCTGATTCGATCCATTACCCTGCTCGCCGGGCTTACGGGAGTCGTCCTACCCCCCCTGACTCATGCTGTGGCTTACTTCGGCACCTATAGTGCGACCCTCTGGAATACACCCGCTGAATTTTTCACAGCGGATGACTGGAAGCTATTCGAAGACACGCTTAGATCCACCTTGAATTCGCAAAAAGATGGCGGCACCACAACATGGTCAAACCCGGCTACCCGAGCGTCGGGCGAATTCACCATCCTAAAATCGGTCATGAAGGGCGAACAGGTGTGTCGCGAAGTAAAGATCATCAATGCGTCTCATGACCGCCGCCGCGTCACCGGAGTCGCCTTCTGCAAGGAAGACGATGGCAACTGGAAAGCGGTGTCGGGGCGTTAGGGAATCCCTTGAGCCTCCAGTCAAGCCGCTCATCCAGGTCAACAGGCTGAATCTGCCCAGCCAATATGACTCTACCTCCTTACTACTACCTGAAACATCTTCGTCAGGATATTTCCGCCGGCATCATCGTCTTCCTGGTGGCATTACCGCTTTGTCTGGGCATTGCGCTGGCTTCGGGAGCCCCACTGCTGTCTGGCGTCATCGCGGGGATTGTCGGTGGTGTGGTTGTGTCCTGGGCCAGTGGCTCGCAACTCAGCGTAAGCGGTCCTGCAGCAGGAATGGTCGTGATGGTGTTACATGGTATACAAACGCTGGGGAGCTACCAGGCGTTTCTAGCCAGCGTGGTAGTAGCAGGCACACTACAGATGGCACTCGGTTTTTTGAGGGCGGGGATTATCAGCGCCTATTTTCCGGCAGCCGTTATAAAAGGAATGCTTGCAGCAGTTGGCCTGATTCTTATACTTAAGCAAATTCCGCACGCAATAGGTTTCGATGCTGATTTTGAAGGGGATGAGACCTTCATGCAGAGCGATGCCCATACGACCTTGTCAGAAATCATCTATTCGCTGCAGGCGCTCTCCCCCGGCGCGATCATCGCCAGCACTTCCGCCATTTTCATGATGATGCTGTGGCAGAGCCGGTTGATACGCGAGAACCGGGTGCTTTCTCTCATTCCCGGCCCCATATTAGCTGTCAGCTGTGGGGTGATCTATAACGTATTGACCCAGCAGTATTATCCGAATTTTGGCATTGCCAGTAGCCATTTGGTCAGCCTGCCAGACATACGCAACGCTGGGGATTTTCTAAATCAGCTCACGCTGCCTGACTTTAAGCAGTGGGCCAATCCAGACATTTATGTTGTTGGTCTTACGCTGGCAGTGGTCGCCAGCCTGGAAACCCTTCTCAGCCTGGAGGCCGCCGATAAACTGGACCCCCACAGGCGAATTGCTCCCACGAATCGGGAATTGAAGGCACAAGGCTTGGGTAATGTACTCAGTGGGCTGATCGGTGGTTTACCCATGACCTCGGTTCTGGTTCGCACGTCGACCAACATCATCGCAGGCGGCCAGAGCAAACTGGCCTGCTTCACTCATGGCGTTCTGCTTCTGATTAGCAGCCTGTTCCTTGCCCGCTTCCTCAATTTGATCCCTCTTGCCAGCCTTGCGGCCATTCTCATTGTCAATGGTTACAAACTCACCCGACCGGCTGTATATCGCGAAATGTACCGGAAAGGAACCAGTCAGATTGTGCCGTTCGCTGTCACCATTATCGCCATTCTGTTTAGCGACCTGCTGACTGGTATTGCGGTCGGAATGTTCTTTGGGCTGTTTTACGTGATACGCGGAAATTTCCACTCAGCCGTCTCACTCACTCAGAATGGAAGCCACTACCTGCTCCGACTGCAAAGGGATGCCTCATTCCTCAACAAAGCGCCCCTCAGGGATGCGCTCGCCCGTATTGATCGGGGAGGCTATGTGATCATAGACGGAACCCGGGCCCGTTTTATCGACCAGGACATTCTCGAAACGATAGAAGATTTTATCGCCAGCGCCGGTCAGGCCGGTATCACTGTTGAAATCAAAAAGGTTGATGGCGTCGATAGCCTAGCTTCTCGGACTGGCTGAGAAGCTCCACAAAAGCAAGGGCTGAAACCGACTGACGTTCTGGACACAGTTCCCCCTGTGGCGGATACTTGCCGACCAGTTTATTGACACTCAAAGGAGAATAAAAACATGGGTTTCATGCATGCCAAGCGCGCGCTGATTGTCGGCGTCGCCAGTAATCGCTCTATCGCCTATGGCATTGCCGAGGCAATGGCTCGAGAAGGCGCCGAGATCGCGCTGACCTATCAGAACGAAAAACTCAAGGAGCGGGTAGAAAAACTGGGGGCCACACTGGGGGCGAAAATCGTATTGCCTTGCGATGTTGTCAGTGACGAAGAAATAGAAACTCTTTTTGCTACTCTGGGGCAGCACTGGGATGGGCTGGATTGCATTGTCCATTCGGTGGCGTTTGCCCCAAGAGAGGCGCTTGAGGGGGACTACCTTGACGCTGTCACTCGTGAGAATTTCCGCGTGGCACACGATGTGAGCTCCTACAGTTTTGCCGCACTGGCCAAAGGCGGCCGAGCCATGATGCAGGGTAGGAATGCTTCTTTGCTGACACTGAGTTATCTGGGCGCCGAACGTGCAATACCCAACTACAACGTTATGGGTGTGGCCAAAGCCAGTCTTGAAGCCAATGTGCGGTATATGGCTGCCTCACTGGGTCCCCAGGGCATACGTGTCAACGCCGTGTCGGCGGGTGCCATACGCACTCTGGCCGCATCAGGCATAGCGAATTTCCGGGAAATGCTGGCAAAGGGCGAAGAAGCCGCTCCTATGCGCAAAAACGTCACCATCGAACAGGTGGGTAATGCCGGTGCATTCCTCTGCTCCGACCTTGCTTCCGGTATCACCGGGGAAATCCTCTACGTTGATGGCGGTTACAACATCGTAGGTCTGGCGGGCATCTGAATAACTGCCCCCAAAACAGCCTGTCGGCAATAACCACACAGCCGACAGGCTGCTAAATCAGTAGCAATGTGACCTAACCAGCCAGTCCTGAGCAGCAGTAGGGGCATTTTCTGGCCTTCAGGGGAATCGCCGACAAGCACTCAGGGCATTCCATTGTCGTGACCTCTACCGCGCTTTCACGCTTCAGTTTGTTCAGTGCTCGCACCAGCAAGAATACGGAGAAAGCTACAATCAGAAAACTGATCACGGCATTGGCAAAAACCCCATAGTTGATAGTGACGGCACCCGCCTTCTTTGCCTCGACCAGAGCCGAGTAAGGTCCGGCCACATTGCCGTCCTTAAGCACCAAGTAAAGGTTGGAAAAGTCGACGTTCCCGAGTATCAACCCTATCGGCGGCATGATGATGTCATCCACCAGCGATTTCACAATCCCTCCGAAGGAGGCCCCAATTATGATACCCACCGCCATATCAATGACGTTGCCGCGCATGGCGAATTCCTTAAAATCCTTCAGCATATTGTTATATATTAATTTTTTTATTAAGTCCGTTACGATTTGGAAACAGGGCCGAGAGTAGCCTGCATTTATCTGGTGATTCAATTATTCCACGCTAACCCGTAGGAATTTCTTCACCGCTAGAATCCTAGCACTTTGCCTTCAGCCCAATCCAGTCCTCAGGCTGGCTGCTACCGCAAGAGCACAACAGCAAATACGTACCGGCATGGATAAAAGCCCATCGGTCACAGTCTATGTTGTTGCGTCTAAATAATAAAAGGGAGTGAGCCCATGCGTTTTAATATTTCACTCATGCTGACCGCCGGTTTTCTGGCCAGTGTGATGCTTTCCCCCGTCGTTTCAGCCTATGGTGGTGGAAGTTCCAGCAAGAGCTGCGCCGAGGCAAGTTTTTACAAGGAAGCACCCGCACGAAACTCGACGGTCACCTCATTGGGCGAGTTTTCAATTATCGCCTCAGATAACACCGTGCTGTCCACTCTTGATGTCCAGATCAATGGAGAGAAAGTTGTGCCGGTGGTAACGCCACAACGGGCGGGGGATAGTTTGATTACCGTTAAACTTGAAAAACCTCTGACCCAAGCCAGTAAGGCAAGGATTACGCTCAGAGCCAAGAGCCTCGAAGGCTGCGAGACCTTTGAACCCATTTATATCGAAATAAAGCCCTAACCCACCCCTAACGTCCGGGGTGTACCACCATGGTTTACCGCCCCGGCATAACTAAGCTTATTATCATGAGCCTTGTGATTCCCCACCGAGAACTTTCGCCAGACACCCTTGTGGCGCTCCTGGAAGAATTTGTGACACGGGAAGGGACAGAATATGGTGAGTATGCTGTCACGACGGCTAGTAAGGTCGAGGAGGTGAGACGGCAGCTGGAATCAGGTCGGGCCTGTATCGTATACGATCCTGAACAGACCAGTCTCAGCGTAGTACCGAGTGAATACGCCCAGACCCTCTAAGTCCGAATGGTCACTATAATCGCGGGGGCATCTGCTACCCCACTGATGCTATGATGCCGCTCCTTCGAATCAGGTAATTTGACCCTGTCGCGACCAGTAACTCATGACCAACCGCCCCGACTTGCCGCATTTTTCAGCACAATCTGCTGAAACCAGCCCTCTTCGCCATGTTCGTAGTTTCATTCGCCGCAAGGGTCGAATGACTGCCGGTCAAAGCCGAGCCATGGAAGAGTTATGGCCACGATTCGGGTTATCACCCGATGTCGAACTCAGGCCGGAACAGGTTTTCGGTCGCGGTGGACCTCTGGTTCTGGAAATTGGCTTTGGCAATGGCGAATCGCTGGCGCAGATGGCGGCGGCTGACCCTGACACTAACTTCATCGGGATTGATGTGCATCAACCCGGTATCGGCCACCTTCTGCTCCATATCGAAGAGCAAGGACTCAGCAATATTAGGGTGTACTGCGCGGATGCCATCGAGATTCTGACCCAAAGAGTTGCGGACGGCAGTCTTGATCGGGTGCAACTGTTTTTTCCGGACCCTTGGCCCAAAAAGCGGCATCATAAACGGCGCATCGTCAACCCCGACTTTATTACTCTGATCACAGGGAAATTAAAACCTGGGGGACACTTTCATGCCGCGACTGATTGGGAGGATTACGCGCTGCAGATGGCTGACGTGCTATCCCAAGCCACCCTCCTAAGCAACACCTTAACG